>JAAYSJ010000169.1 GCA_012518395.1 Clostridiales bacterium | reverse complement strand
GGATTGGCCTGGGCGGCTTCTCTGCCATCTCTTATAAGCGCCGTCGCGGATGCATATTTTTCAAAACATCCTCTGTTTCCACAACGGCAAAGGTGACCATTGGCCTGGATAATTGTATGTCCTATCTCCCCGCCTACAGAATGGGCTCCGCTATATGGTCTACCACCTATAATAATGCCAGAACCAATGCCTGTACCCAGGGTCAATAACAAAGAATTGTCCACCCCTTTACAAGCACCAGCCACTACCTCTGCATAGGCAGCAGCATTTGCATCGTTTTCAAGGTAAATAGGTAGGTCAAAATATTTTTCCAGTTCCGGCCTTACAGGGGCTTTTTCCCACCCTACATTAACTACCCGATAAAATGTTCCTTCATTATTGTCAGGCATCCCGGGGCAGCCTATGCCTATGGAATTTATATCATTTAATTTATAACCTGAGCCTGTAACGACCCTATTTATTAGCTCTGCCATATCTCTGATGATAATTTCAAAGGGACGGCCAACTCCGGTAGGGGTTTCATCTCTACTTAATATCCTACCTTCACTATTAATAATACCCACTGCAATATTTGTGCCGCCTATATCAACACCTATAAACAATTCCCCACCACCTCTATGTTTTGCATAAGACAATGACTATAAGCTGAATTTGAATAGATATGTCTTTTTTTCCAACATACATGACTCGATTATTATTCCCTGTTCTTTTGCATCAAGTCGTTTAGACGGTTATCCAGTTCTTGAGCTGCATTATAGCCCATACGTTTAAGCCTCCAGTTACGGGCAGCAACCTCTACGATAACAGCAAGATTTCTCCCTGGTCTTACGGGTATAACGATTTTCGGCAGCTTTACCCCCATGATCTCGGTGTATTCTTCATTCATGCCCAGCCTGTCATATTCTTTGGTGTTATCCCAAAACTCCATATATATTATGATATCAAGAGGCTTATTGTTTATAACAGAGCCAACTCCATACATGGACTTTATATCAATTATGCCTACTCCCCTAATTTCCATAAAATGGCGAATTATCTCCGGAGATTCTCCGATAAGCCTGTTTTCAGCCACCTTCTTTATTTCAACAGCATCGTCTGCAACCAAGCGATGGCCCCTTTTTATCAGTTCTAAAGCTGTTTCACTTTTCCCTATGCCACTTTGACCCATAAGATATACTCCGGCACCGTATACATCCACCAATACACCGTGGCGGGTAATTGTTGGAGCCAAGGCTGATCCCAGGTAATTAATAAGCCTTTGTATGAAGACACTGGTAGATAAATCGGATCTTAAAAGCCATCTATCATATTTTCTGCACAATTCTATAATATAATCAGGGATATCCATATTCCTGGATACAATAAGACAGGGAAAATCGTATTGAAAGAATCGTTCTAGCTGAATAGATCGCATCTTAGGATCCATATTCTCCAAATAGGTCATCTCTACCTTTCCCAGAACCTGTATCCTTTCGACCGCAAAATAATCAAAGAAACCCGCAAATTGCAGACCTGGCCTGTTTACATCGCTTTCATCGACATCAATACATTGGTGATCCTTCAAATGGATAACCTCAAGTCCTAATTCTTTTACAATATTATCAATAGGGATAGATGCCAAAAAAATCAACTCCTTTAAAGCACAAACTTATAAATAGCTTGGGCTACCCCGTCCTCATCGTTTGTAGCGGTAACGTAGTCGGCACTGTTTCGAACTTCTTCAGGCGCATTTTTCATAGCTATGCCCAGTCCTGCATAATCGATCATAGAGACGTCGTTGTGACCGTCACCTATAGCGATTATCTCATCTTTGGGGATATCCTTCAAACCAGATAAATACTTCAAGGCTTTTCCCTTTGTAGCCTCTTTATGGGTGAACTCAAGAAATATCGGCTTTGAAGCAGAAATCTCGATGTCTTGCCCAAAAATCGGGGAAAATTCCTTCCAAATTTCAGTTATACGTTTAGGTTTATCAATAATTAAGAGCTTGTTAGGCCTTCTATCTAAAAATTTATCCAAAGATCCCACCGTCACACCTTTAAGCCCTACATTTCTACCATAAAATTCGGAATACTCGTTTTCTGATTCAATATAGTATTCATCATCAATATATACTTGCAAATGTACACCCTTTGCCTGGCATGCTTGAATTACCTTTTGACATATATCCACAGGCAAGGTTTGATTATATAATATATCCCCGGAATTAGATTCCTTAATCAACCCACCCTGGTATGTTATTAGGGGTATATCCAACCCCAATTCCACCGCAAAGTTCACAGCGGATATATACATTCTTCCCGTAGCTATTGTCACCTGTACTCCCTGTTCTACAGCAGCTAAAATGGCTTCCCTGTTTTTGGGGCTTATTTTTAAATCAGTTCCCAATAAAGTGTCGTCTAAATCTATCGCTATTAGTCTATAACTCAATCTATCACCTCATAATGCATCTGTTGGCTAAAGAATAGCCATCTACAGTATATATTGTATTAAATATCATGTCTAGCGGATTTTAGTCCTGCTCTTCCAAACCGAAATATTCTATTATGCTTTTTGCAGCCTTTCTATTCATTCCATTTATACCACTGAGTTCATCAAGATTAGAATCCCTTATAGCTTCTATGGATCCAAAATATTTTAGCAATGCCCTTCTTCTATTTGGTCCTATATTAGGTATATCCTCCAGTATCGAGCGTATGTTATCCTTGCCCCGCAGGCTCCGGTGGTAGGCCAAAGCAAACCTATGCGCCTCATCCCTTATGCGCTGTAAGAGTTGAAGACCCAAGTTGTTTTTCGGAATGATTACTGCTTTTTCCTGTTCCGGGGTGTATATTTCCTCATTTTTTTCTGCCAAGCTTATCACCGGGATATAATCAACCTTCAATTCTCTTAGGACAGAAACAGCCACATTTAACTGACCCTTCCCGCCATCTATCAATATAAGATCTGGGAGACGGGAGAATTTTCCCTTGTCCGGATCCTTTCCTTCAAATTCTAAACGACGTTTTTCTTCTAATCCCCTAACAAACCTTCTCCTTATAACTTGTTCCATACTGGTGTAGTCATCTGGCCCCATAGTACCCTTGATTCTGAATTTTCTATAATCCTGTCTGCTTGGTTTACCTTTTTCAAAAACTACCATAGATGCTACTGAATTACTGCCTTGGGTATTTGAGATATCAAAGGCCTCAATCCTTGCAGGTACAATGGGTAGATCCAGTTCTCTGGCTAATTCTACTGAAGCTCCTATTGTTCTGGCCTCCTCCAATACCTTCTTTTGTTTCAAACTATCCAAGGCCTCTGAAGCATTTTTAAACGCCATCTCAACAAGATCTTTTTTATTTCCCCTCTGGGGTACCCTCAGATAAACCTTACTGCCTTTCTTTGACGAAAGCCATCTGCCTATGATCGGGTCTTCCCCTGTTGTTTGCTGCAATATAATTTCTTTAGGAATATATAGAGCCGTCAGATAGAATTGTTTCATAAAGGAGCCCAATACTTCCCCCATCTCTTCTCCATCTCCGCTGTCTATAACAAATTGTTCGCTCCCAGTAAGCTTCCCGTTTCGAATATAAAAAAGCTGAATAATGCTTTCGGATTCTTCTGTTGCCAAAGCTATAACATCCTGATCCTCCATATCTACAGATACGACCTTTTGTTTTTCCATTACCTTCTCTACTGAATTTATCTTATCCCTTAAATTTGCTGCTCTTTCAAAATTAAGTTTATCCGCTTCCTCTTTCATTCTGACCTTCAGGTTCTTTAATAAATCTTCATATTTTCCGTCCAGAAATCTACATACATCTTCTATAACTTTTCTGTATTCTTCCTTTGAAACATTACCGGTACAGGGTCCTTGGCATTGATTAATATAGTAATAGAGGCAGGGTCTTTCGCCACTCTTTATAGAATTTAAGTTTTTCTTGCAGGTTCTTACGGGGAATAGTTTTTTAATCACATCCAAAGTATCCCTAATCACTCTTGTACCGGTATAAGGCCCGTAATAAATGCTATTATCCCTATCAATGGTTCTGGATAGAACAACCCGAGGGTAATCTTCACCCACAGTCACCTTTATATATGGATATTGCTTATCATCCTTTAAGAGGATGTTATACCTGGGTCTGTGTTCTTTAATCAGGTTGCATTCAAGGATTAGGGCTTCCAATTCTGAATCCGTCAATATATACTCAAAATCATTGATCTTTGAAACCATGGCTCTTACCTTAGGGCCATGATTTTTCGATGATTGAAAATACTGACGGACTCTATTTTTTAAGGAAATCGCCTTTCCGATATATATAATAGCGTTTGTATCGTCCTTCATAATATAAACCCCCGGATTATCGGGAAGGTTTTTTAATTTTTCTTCCAGATGAACCATTATAATTTCACCTTTCTGTTGCCATATATGTTATAAAGCTTGTCCTTTGAAAACCAGATTAATAACCTAAATCAATTGCCTTTTTAAATATCTTCCCGGCTAATGGGGCAGCAGCCTTACCCCCGGTCTGTCCAGGATCAACATCTTCAAGCACTACTGCTACAGCAATTTTTGATTTCTCACCGAACATATATCCAATAAACCATGCATTATTTCTTATATTGGATTCTTTATCGAGAATTTCAGCAGTTCCGGTTTTCCCGGCTACCTGTCTTCCCTTTACAGCAGCAGCCTTACCAGTGCCTTGGAAGACAGCTGTCTGCAATATATCTTGCATTATAGATGCGTTTTCTTCACCCATTGATTTACGATATATACTTGGCTGAAGCTGTTTTTGGGTCTTGCCTGTCCTGCCCACTACCTCATATACAAGCTTTGGTTCCATCATTACACCGTCGTTCGCTATTGCAGATGCTACCATAGCCATATGCAATGGAGTAACCCTAACATTACCCTGCCCTATTGCCGACAGAGCCAATCCCTTATCATCGGTGTTAGCCTTTATGCCAAGGCGACTGGCGACCAGCTTTAAATCAGGAAAAATAAAATCCTGATTAAAGCCAAAGGTTTCTCCCGTCTTTATCAATTTTTCCCCGCCCAATCTAATGGCCAGCTCGGCAAAATAACCATTGCATGAAACTTCAAGAGCTCGGGCAAGATCAACCTGTCCATGTGCCTTGCCCTCGGAACAAGATATGCTATGGTTACCAATTGTGATCTGACCATGGCATTCAAAACTATAGTCTAATACATCTTCAATGTTATCCAAAGCCGTAGCCGCCACAATTATCTTAAATATGGAACCAGGAGCATAAAGACCCTCGGTAGCCCTATTTACCAAAACATCCCCCGTCAAGCCCCCATCCAGATTATTGGGGTTAAAGGTGGGGTGGCTAACCATTGCTAAAACTTCCCCTGTCTGAGCATTCATGACTACAGCACTTCCCTTGTGGCTGCCAAGGAGACTGTCTATATATTTTGATAGATCTGTATCTATGGTTAGGTGAAGAGCGTTACCTACCTCTTCAGACAAGAATACTTTTTGATAGATCCTTTCGTAGATCGGGTTATTATAGCCCATGAGATAGCGAATCTGGAGAGCTTCCACACCTGACCTTCCATATCGGGGGTTGTTGAACCCTACTACATGGGATAGACTAGCAGCCTCCTTATGACCCCCGGAATAACTCCTATAATAGTAGGACTGCTTTTCATTGGTATCAGGGTTTTTCCGCCGTTCTTTTATGGTGGTAGCCAACAATTTCCCCTTTCGATCCTTGATGTCTCCAGGTACTACCTTCGGCTCCCATGCATCCAATGATACCCTGGGGTTATAGGCATTGGCAAACCATCTGTCACCGTAAAATAGCAATGCATAGCAAAAATAAGCCCCCAAAAATACAAAGGCTATCAGTAAAGCTGTTAAACTCTTCTTTATGTTACTTTCCACAGATTTATTGGAATCTATCCTCTTCCCCATGATGCTCAACTACCTTCTTTATCCGTGCCAATGTTACTATCTAAATTTTTAAGACCATATTCCTTGGTAACATTTATACCATCAGGGCTATCATCCCCATAATCTTCCATAGCCTCTTCTTGATCCTCATAGATTCCCATAGCTACCCCTTCGATTACACCTATCAAAGCCATGGATACTACCATGGAGCTACCTCCATAGCTGATAAAAGGCAGGGTAACCCCTGTCAAAGGTATCATCTTTATAACACCACCCATTATGGTAAAGGCCTGAAGGGTCAGTGCCACTGTGGCACCGAAAGCCAGCAAGGCCTTATAGGAGTTTTTGCTTCTTAAGGCGGTGGTAGCCCCCCGAATAGCTATCATTGCATAAAGGGCAATAATACATAGACCAGCAATAATACCAAATTCTTCACATAAGGCTGTAAATATAAAATCAGTTTTAGATGCCGGAACTATCTGGGGCGATCCTAACCCAAGACCAGTACCTACCAAACCCCCACTACTAATAGCAATAAGGGAGTGGGCTATCTGATAACCCTTATTTTCAATATCACCCCAGGGGTTTTTCCAAGCTTCTATCCTGACCCTGACATGGCTAAATAAACGATAACTTATAATGCTGCCCGCCACGGCAGCAATACCTGCCAGGGAAACAACAATCCAATCCGATGTGGCGATATAGTACATAAACATAAATATATAAAAGTATAGCAATGCGCCCCCTAAATCCTTTTGTAATACCACAAGAAGTATTGCAGCTCCAGTAAAAATAAAAGTTGGTAATTTATCTGAAAACCTATGTTTGGCAGTAAATTGTGATGCGAATACAAAAATTAGGATGATTTTTACCAGCTCAGATGGCTGTAGACTATAACCCCGAATTATGATCCAATTTTTTGCCCCAAAGGTTTCCACTCCAAAAAAGATAGGCAGAAGCAACAAAGCGCACCCCAAACCCATCAAAACATAGGACATTTTATTTCCTACATGGACTCTATAGGTAAACAACATAAATGATACCAGGGCAACATTACCTAGAGCAAAATACTTAATCTGGCTTATAGCGGTATCCGGGCTAAACCTATAGAGCATTATAAAACCCAACATAGCAAAGACATCAGTTATTATCAGCAACAACCTATCCATACCTGGGAAGATAAGCCTTAAAACATTGTATTGTAATATCATAAACAAGCCGATTCCCAGGCCTATAAGGGCAGTAAGCCTGTCAAAACTGTCTGGATTGATCTTTGCCAACAATACAAAAGCAGAGCTTATAAGGAGTACTGAAAAGAAAACAATGTGGCCAAAGGATCCTTCTTCCCTATAGGAACAGGATTTGTTTGTCCTTACGGCACTCTTTACAACTCTGTAAGTTATCAATATAATTAAGCCTATAAACCAATAGCGCATGATTAGGGATATAACTTCGTAGCTTTTGTCTAGCATAGCCAAATGGCCTTTCTATCAATTTCTGAATTATGTTCATTTTACGCCAATGGCCTTACAAAGTAAATAGGCGATGGTTACCATCGCCTATTGGTGCGCCTGACAGGATTTGAACCTGAGACCTTTGGAGTC
>JAAYSJ010000168.1 GCA_012518395.1 Clostridiales bacterium | reverse complement strand
CTGCAATTTAGGTTCTCCTCAAACCAGCATGAACTAAAGATTACCTCGGCATTTATGCATTCTTGAGATTTGGAACCCCCTTTATCCTGAATAGCCTCAGGTATATCGATACCACCTTTTGCATTGCATTCGATTAGATTTGTACGCGGTGAACAGAATCTGCGTACTGGTATTAAAACATTATGTCTACCTTGCATATCCACGGCTATACAGAGTTCAATGCTGATCTGGATCATGTTTCCAAGTGCGAAGGCCCAGCAGGTGGAGGTGGGAGTGATTACAGGGCTTATCTTTTTTAGTTCAGGGACTTTCATGATAAGGCGTTTGACAAACCATTTCTCAAAATCAAACATAGTGCCCACACCATCTGAAGTAGCAAAGACCCGTCCCTTAACTTTTATTATCAATTTCACTTTGGCAGTCCCATCCCCTAAGGGTGATATATCATATCCTTCCAGGCTCACATCTTGAACCGTACACCCAGATATTTTAATGATTGGCTGCCTGGTCTGCCATGGTATGAAATCTACCCTATCACTTACCGGATCTCCTGCCCCGTCAGGATTAAGGTCAGGTTGGTAAGGCCCGCTATTATTTCCCCACCAGTTTTCGGTGGCATTCACAATTTGTGCAGTAGCATTAAGGACCCCCCAGTCGTTACCTGTAATATTATTATCATGAATTGTTGGATTGGCACTACCCGGGCTGTAATAATAAAGATTGCTTACATATATTCCTGCCCTTATATTATTTTCTATTATATTGCCTGTTATTAGAGGTTCAAGGGGAAATATATCTGGTGGTATCCAGCCACCGGAACCCTGAGAGAACAAATATATTCCGTCCCTGGCATTATTTTTGATTTCATTACCGCTTATTAGTATCTCGCTTGGCGGGCTACCTGTAGTAGGAACCCAGCCCCAAAAGATTGCAGACGGTGCACAGGCTTCAATGGTATTATCCTGGATTATTTCAGCCATTGATTGTACTATTACAATACCGCCCTGCTCATCAAAGTTGCCATCACCGCAATTTTTGATAGTGTTGTTTGAAATGCTAACATTTCTTTCGTCCCATGTAAGGAGAATACCAGCTTCTAAATGATCTTCTATCACATTGTTCGTGATGACTAGCCCTGTATCACTGGCCCTTGCAAAAATCCCATCAATATTATTATTGATTATCAAATTATCAATTATATCAGTGGCACCATGAGGATAGAGAATTATTCCTCCACGGTTGAACCCAGAACCGATACCATTATTTCTAACATTATTATTTTTTATAGTCATGGATGCTCCATGATTGGTTAGTATTCCTGCGTTGCCATGTCCTAGAATAGAGTTATTTGCGATAGTGATCTTGGTTAGATCCGGATATGAAACATCGCCTGCTTGAATTCCATGAAGGGGGCCATTTTGAATAATAAGGTCTTTAATGGTTACGTTATCACTTAATATTTGAATGGTAGGTATATCCAAAAGCCCCGATGCGTCTATTATCGCTTCACCGGCAGTGGGCCCCTGCAATGTTAAAGACTTGTTAATTATCAATTGTTCATTGTAAACGCCAGCGGATACAACAACTGCACCCCCGGGGGGTGCAGCATCTATTAAATCTTGTATACTCATAATATCATCACCCCATACAATAACTTGATATATTATATGTGGGTATCATTAGCTTGGTTCATATATATCCAAGCATATAGGATTTAATATATTAAAATATATGCAGGATTCTAAACCATGGATCACAGATAGGAATTCCACTTATCCTCCAGATCATCTCTTTCCAAAGTTCTCATAATATAATCAGAGAATTCCTCACTGGTAGCGCCTGTATCCCTGCCGGTTATGATCAACTCTTTTTCAAATTGGCCGCATATATCAAGGGCCATAGATAACTTTTTGGCCTCTTTATGATATCCGATATGCTCCAGTAGCATGGCAGCACCTCGTATTATACTGCTGGGGTCTGCATATCCGCCCCGGCCTTCATCCACCATCCTGGGGGCCGAGCCATGGATAGCCTCAAACATCGCGTATCTCGTACCTATATTGGCACTCCCGGCTGTACCGACGCCGCCCTGAAACTCTGCGGCCTCGTCAGTGAGGATATCCCCATACAGGTTGGGAAGCACCATTACCTTAAACTGGGATCTCCTCTTGGTATCCACCAGCTTGGCTGTCATAATGTCTATGTACCAATCATCCCATTCCACATCGGGATATTCTTTTGCGACCTCCGCTGCAATCTTCAGAAACTTGCCGTCAGTGGTCTTAATGACATTGGCTTTAGTTACCACGGTCACCTTATTAGCGCCGGATTTATCTGCATAGTCAAAGGCCGCCTTTATTATGCGCCTGGAACCCTCATAGGTGGCGACGGTAAAATCCATAAACAGGTCCTCGTTAACTTCTAAGCCGTCGCTGCCAAGAGCATAAGCCCCCTCTGTATTTTCTCGATAGAATACCCAATCGATACCTTCCTCGGGTACCTTAACGGGACGCACATTGGCGAATAGATCCAGCTCTTTTCTCATAGCAACGTTGGCACTCTCAATGTTTGGCCATGGATCGCCTGCCCTGGGGGTAGTGGTAGGACCTTTTAATATAACATGACATTGTTTTAGTTCTTCTAATATATCTTCCGGTATGGCTTTATTCTGCTTGGCTCTGTTTTCAATTGTCAGACCATCAATAATTTTAAATGCAACCTTACCTGCAGAAACCTGATCCTTTAGAAGAAATTCCAGTATCCTTTGGGCCTGGGCTGTTATAAACGGGCCTATCCCGTCTCCGCCAACAACTCCTATAACGATAGTATCCAAACTATCATATTGGATAAAATCCTTTGAGGCCTTCATTCTCTCAATGCGTTCTAATTGGCTTTCAATTAAGCCACCCAAGTGGTTTTGGGCTCTTTCAATCATCTCAGATCGGTTCAATTATATCCCTCCGTCTTTATATTTAGTTCAAATATATAGGCTTGTCAGGCCTTTATCATTATATAACACCAATTGGGAATAAACAATTACTGAAAAACTCCATGGGTTTTATTAAAGCTGGAAAAACGTTATACTATATCGAAGTATGTGTTATAAGCCGGCGAGACAATCATGATATTTGGCAAATTTGAAGTGAGTGAGGAAAGATGGCGGATACATTTTGGACAATCGGAAACGGAGCGGAAATTGAGATAATAATAAATCGTTCCAGGTTTATTGGCCGGGCATTCCCGATTAAGGATGAGGTGGAAGTTTCCCTTCACCTGGAGGATATCCGGGGTAAGTTTCCAGATGCCAGCCATCACTGCTACGCCTATGTTCTAGGCAGGGGTAATAGTGTTCAAAGGTTTAATGACGATGGGGAACCAGGGGGCACTGCGGGTATGCCTATCCTCAAGGTGATATTGAGCCGGGAGATAGAGGATGCTTTAGTAGTGGTAACAAGGTATTTCGGCGGTGTTAAACTAGGAGCCCCCGGTTTGGTTAGGGCTTATTCCAGATCTGCTGCCCAAGTTCTGAAAGAGGCCGGTAAAGTTGAAATGGCTTTGGGCAACCTGGGGTCTTTTACAATAGGATATGAATTCTGGGGTGAGATGGAGTATTTTTTAAGACAGCAGGGGGTTCACATTCGGGATATAGAGTACAAGGAAAATGTTACTGTAAAGGTTATGACATGGCTTGAGTGGGGAAACTTCACAGATATGATAGCAAAACTGACTAACGGGACGGGACTTTGTGAGTTTTCCGGACAGGAATACTATCCCCGGATTGAATAGGCATATGGACTTTTAATAACTGTCATTCTAAGAGCGGTGGGGAGTCGTTATATAAAGAAAGAGCCTTCAGCCACATAGGCTTCAGGATGACACCATGGGTAATAACCCTAGTATAAGACATACAAAGAAGGGTAGTGAAGAATTGGAAATAGGGCCTGAAAGAATAGCTATTTTTACCGGCCACTTTGGCAGCGGGAAGACAGAGACAGCCATAAACTATAGTATTGCCTCTGCAAGGGCGGGTAAAAAAACTATTATTGTTGATCTGGACATAGTTAACCCATATTTTAGATCTACCGATAAAAAGGATGTTTTGAATAATGCAGGTATAGAGGTGATATCGCCTAATTTTGCAGGAACAGGACTAGACGTGCCCTCCCTTCCTGCCCGAATATACTCCGTGTTCCAGAACAAGGAATATAGAGTTGTTTTTGATGTAGGGGGTGACGACATCGGGGCTGTCGCCTTGGGCAGCTTTAACCCTTATTTTAAACAGGAAGACTATAGAATGTATTATGTTATAAATGTACATAGGCCACTGTCTGGAAACAAAAAGGATATTATAGAAATGCTAAGATCCATTGAAAACCATTCCAGATTGGGGGTTACCCACCTTATTAATAATTCTAATCTGTCCTATGAAACTACCTTTTATGATATAATAAAGGGGCAGCCCATGGTGGAAGAAGTGTCGAAAGAATGTAATATTCCCATAGCTTATATATCCGGAATGCCCGAGGTTATTGGTAATTTACCACCTGATCTTAAGGCAAAGGCTTTTCCAATCAATATATTTTTGCACCCGATATGGGATCAATAAATTTTCTTACATTATCACAGAAATAGAGAATAACTCGTATAAAGATTTGGGGGTTTATATATGGCAAAGGTAACTTTTAATGAAGAACTATGCAAAGGTTGCGAACTATGCACCACCGTTTGTCCTAAAAAGATTATTATAATGGATAGGGAACGCATTAATTCTAAAGGATATCATCCGGCAACCATTGAGGAAATGGATAAATGTATAGGATGTGCTTTTTGTGCGATAATTTGTCCCGATGTGGTTATTGAGGTAGAAAAATAGGTTTAAGACAGGAAATTGGAGGGGTCAATATATGGCAAAGGTTTTGATGAAAGGTAACGAGGCTATCGCCGAAGCCGCTATTCAGGCGGGGTGCAGGTATTTTTTTGGATACCCCATCACACCTCAAAATGAAATACCGGCTTATATGGCTAAGATGCTTCCCAAGGTAGGGGGAAGCTTTATTCAGGCGGAAAGTGAAGTCTCCGCTATAAATATGGTTTATGGAGCAGCAGGAGCAGGGGGCAGGGTTATGACCTCCTCTTCCAGCCCGGGCATCAGCTTAAAACAAGAGGGAATATCCTATATAGCCGGGGCGGAGCTGCCGTGCCTTATTGTAAATATCGTCAGAGGGGGGCCGGGGCTAGGAGGCATTCAACCTGCCCAGTCCGATTACTTCCAGGCGGTGAAGGGTGGCGGCCATGGGGATTACCGTGTCGTGGTTCTTGCGCCTGCGGGTATACAGGAGATGGCAGATCTGGTCATCGATGCCTTTGATATAGCAGACAGGTATAGAAACCCTGTTATGATAATGGGGGATGGTATGTTAGGGCAAATGATGGAGCCTGTTGAGTTTGCAAAAAAAGAGGTAACAATCTCGGAAAAGCCATGGGCTACTATCGGTAATAAGGAAGGCAAGCCCAGAAATATCATAAATTCTTTGTTTTTGGACACCCAAGATATGGAGAACCATGTATTGAAATTATTTGAAAAATATAAAGAGATAGAAAAGAATGAGGTAAGGGTAGAGTGTTATAATTGCGAGGATGCAGAAATAATAATTGCAGCCTATGGCACTACCGCCAGAATCGCAAAAAATGTAATACAAAAGGCCGGTGCCCAGGGTATAAAGGTAGGGCTCATCCGCCCAATAACTTTATGGCCCTTCCCGACGGATGTCTTTAAAAAATGGGCAGAGGCTGATCATGTTAAATCATTTCTTACTGTTGAGATGAGCATGGGACAAATGATAGAGGATGTCCGCCTTAGCATAAAGGATACAAAACCGGTACATTTTTATGGGAGAACAGGCGGGATGGTACCGCTACCCGGGGATCTCTTAAAGGAGATCATAAAGATAAGGGGGGAAAAGTAGATATGGCAAAGGTATTTGAAAAACCAAAGGCTTTAACGGGTAAACCCAATCATTATTGTCCCGGTTGCACCCATGGTATAGTACACCGACTGGTGGCAGAGGCCATTGATGATTTGGGAATTAGGGAAAATACCGTTGGCGTAGCTCCGGTGGGTTGTGCAGTATTAGCCTACGAATATTTTAATGTTGATATGCATGAAGCCGCTCATGGCCGAGCTCCTGCAGTGGCCACAGGCATTAAAAGGGTTCTCCCCGACAATGTAGTTTTTACCTACCAAGGTGATGGAGACCTGGCATCTATAGGTACTGCGGAGATAGTCCATGCAGCCAACCGGGGTGAGAAACTAACTACTATCTTTATAAATAATGCTATTTACGGAATGACTGGCGGTCAGATGGCTCCTACTAGTCTTCTAGGTCAGGTTACTGCTACTTCACCTTATGGCAGAAGCGCAGAAACAGAAGGCCATCCTATAAGAATGAGCGAGATGCTGGCTACTATAGAGGGCACAGCCTATGTTGAGCGGGTATCCCTTCATGATATCAAGAATATACTAAAGGCAAAAAAGGCAATTAAAAAGGCTTTTGAGGTGCAAATAGCGGGAAAGGGTTTTGCTATGGTAGAAATCCTGTCCACCTGTCCTACTAATTGGGGTATGGCTCCTGCAGAGGCGCTAAAATGGGTAAAAGATAATATGATTCCCTATTATCCCCTAGGTGTAAAGAAGGAGGTAGTCTGAGATGGCTCAGGAACTGATTATATCCGGTTTTGGCGGCCAGGGAGTTATGTCCATGGGTCAGCTGCTAACCTATGCGGGGATGTTGGAGGGCAAGAATGTTTCATGGTTGCCTTCTTATGGGCCTGAAATGCGAGGCGGAACAGCATACTGCAGCGTTATCATAACCGAAGAAATGGTGGGCTCCCCTATTGTGAACGAGGCTACAGCTGTTATAGCTATGAACCTGCCTTCCATGGAAAGATTCGAAAGAACGGTGAACCCCGGGGGACTGCTCATAGTCAACAGCTCCCTTGTCAACAAAAAAGCCGACAGGACTGATATAGATGTTTGTTATGTGCCTGCTAATGAAATAGCCGACGAGTTGGGCAATACAAGGGTAGCCAATATGGTTATTTTGGGCGCCTTTTTACAAAAAACCAGGGCAGTATCGGAAGATTCAATCATTGAATCTCTAAAAGGCGTTCTGGGATCCTCAAAGGAGCATCTAATCCCCTTAAACAGGGAGGCACTAAAAAGGGGTACCCAATCAGTCAACCCCTAAGAGACGACTTAAAAAATATTTATTGATAGATTGTCCGCTATCGTTGGGTAAATTGGGGAAACAATATACTGTGTTTCATTATGAAGAAAAATTTCCATAATGGATCGGGAGGATGAAATAGATGATATTAAGGGAACTGCTAGCCAGCACTCCTGTTTATGAAATAATTGGGCGCAGGAGGATAGAGATAAAGGGTATTGCTCTGGAACCTGAAGAGGTGAAAAAAGAGTATCTTTATATTTACCCTCAGGACAGGCATGATATAGATTATGAGCAAACTATAGAAGAGGTTGTTGCTAACGGGGCGTCTGCGGTTGTGGTGGGAAGGGAACATAAGGTGCTGGACGATTCAGTAACCTTTGTAAGGACCTATCACTACCAGCGTTTTATTTCCGCAATATCCAGAAACTTTTATAGAAATCCGTCTCAGAATATGAACTTAGTTGGAATAACGGGGTCTCACGGTAAAACCACAGTAGGGTGGATGATAAAATCCATCCTTGATGAGGCAGGAACTGCGGGGTTGATGCTGGGATCTGATCATTATCAGGTAGGGGATCATTCTATGAAAGCCTATCCTGGCGGGATGAATCCTTTGAATATGAACCGCTTTCTAAACAAAGCTGTTAAAGAAAGGGTTCGTTGGGGCATAATCGAGTGTGGTTATACAGGTATCGTAGAGGATCAATTCAGTCATGTATGGTTTAATAGTATTATTTATACTGACCTTTTTACATACTTTCAGAATCAAAAGGCAGATTATCACTATTTTGAAATGCGAAAGACCCTTATTGACCATTTAAAAACCACAGTTGGTCCTGTAGTTGTTAATGTAGACGATTATTACGCATTTCATCTCCAACGTGAAGGGAGCGTGCGATATGGGCTTTTCCATCCTTCCGACATTACGGCCAGGGGGCTAAAACTGCATCCCGGGTCAAGCGAGTTTTTACTTGTCACCCCCAAAGGTCAAAGGCAGATGGGATTGAATATTCCGGGCATCCACAACGTTTACAATGCATTGGCAGCTGTGGGCTGGAGCTTGGCCGAGGGATTGAAACTGGATGATGTGGTCAGGGGAATAGAATCATTGCCGGAAATACCAGGCTCTAAAGAGCCTGAAGAAATGACAGGCAGCATAGAAATAAAGGAAATACACCGAGGCAAATTTAGGAAGCTGAAAGATGCTTTCCAAGAATTAGATTATGCAGAAAATGAAGATATAGTAACGATTTTATGTACGGAGGATCCGGAAGATGATGTCAGATATAAAAGGCTGGAGGATAAAAACAGACAGGAAAAGGATCATTGTATTTTAATTAGGGGTTATTTCCCCGATTTGGATTTATCAGTAATAGAGCCAGCAGGTTTAAAGAGCATAAATGAGGAAGCAATTCAATGCCAGACAGATTATTACAAGGCTATACAAAAAGCTGTAGCTTCCCTGCCTGAGGGGGGTCATATACTGCTGGTAAAGGGTTAGAATAAAAGGACACGCGATTAATACAGTGATTTTTCATATCCATAGTAAAGGAGTGATGGAATGGATGGTAAAGAATTATTAAGCCGTTTGATTGAGATCCCGGGAGTTTCGGGATATGAGGATCAGATTTCCGATATGGTAAGAGATACTTTCAGGCCTTATTGCCAAGAAGTGCATCAGGATGCCTTTTATAACGTTTACGGGAAAAAGGCAGGCACCAAACAAGGGTTGGGCCCAAAAGTTATGTTGGCAGCACACCTTGATGAGATCGGCCTGATGGTAAAGGATATAGATGAAAAGGGCTTTATTAGTTTTACTAATATAGGCGGGGTGGATCAAAGGATTCTGCTGTCTCAGGAAGTCTATATTCATGGAAAGGAGAAACTCTTTGGGGTTATAGGTGCCAAACCTCCTCATCTTCAGGGGAAGGAAGAGGCAAAAAAAGCAGTGCCAGTGAAAGAGATGGTCATAGATGCGGGGTTGGATCCCAAAAGGTTAAAGGAATTGGTATCCATAGGCGATTTAATAACCTTTAAGTCCCCCCTAATAGATCTTAACGAGCCCTATGTCTGCGGTAAATCTATCGACGATAGGGCTGGTGTCGTTATGATGTATGAGACGATGAAAGAGCTGGACAAGCTGGTTTTTGCCGGCGAAGTCTATTTTGTAGCTACCGCTCAGGAAGAGGTAGGAACCCGAGGGGCTATTATAAGTACATATAGTGTGGAACCCGATATCGGAATAGCCATTGACGTTACCCATGGGGATACGCCGGATGCTTCCAAAGAGGAAACCCACAACATGGATACAGGCCCGGTGATTGCTGTAGGACCTAATATGCATCCAAAGCTGACCGATAGGCTAATGAATGTGGCTAAAGATAACGGCATAGATTATTTAATAGAGGTGGAGCCCGGATTGACAGGGACTGATGCCAGATCCATACAGGTATCAAGACAGGGCGTGCCCACAGTATTAATAGAGTTTCCCCTTAGATATATGCATACGACTGTGGAAGTACTTAACATGGACACTATTAAAAAGGCAGCCAGGCTTACTGCCCTCTTTATAGCATCCATGGGAGAGGGGTGGGAAGAATGTCTGACTTATTAAAAAGGCTGGTTTCGGCAAAGGGAGCCTCGGGCAACGAAGATGAAGTAAGGCAACTGATAATCGAGGAGATAACTCCACTCACCCATCAGGTAACAGTAGACAGGATGGGTAATGTAATCGGATATAAAAGGGGAAGTGTGCCTGGCAAAAAGGTGATGCTCTGCGCCCATATGGATGAAGTGGGGTTTATTATAACCAGGATAGAAGAAAACGGTATGCTAAAGTTTGGAACTATAGGCTCAATAGATGCCAGGATTTTACCATCAAAGAGGATCAGGATAGGGAATGAGGGTATACCGGGGGTATTTGGTATTAAGGCCATACACCTTCAGGAGCCTGCAGAGCGGGAAACAGCTGTTAAAGCAAAGCAGCTATACATAGATATCGGAGCAAAGACCAGGGAAGAGGCTGAAAGAAAGGTAAAGCCGGGGGATTATGCCGTCTTCGATAGTGAAATGGTATATTTCGGTGAAGGCAAAGTGAAGAGCAGGGCTTTAGATGACAGGGCGGGCTGTGCTGCTCTAATAGAAGCCTTGAAGGCGGATTGTCCCTTTGACCTTTACGCTTGTTTCACAGTCCAAGAGGAGGTTGGCATCCGGGGTGCCAAGGTGGCAGCATACAATATTAAGCCGGATATGGCTCTGATAATTGAAGGAACTACCTGTTCCGATGTTCCCGGAATAGAACCTCAGAATTTTTCTACCCGGATGGGTATGGGACCCGCTATATCTATTGCTGACCTTTCCTCCTACAGCAACAAGAAAATGGTTGCTTACCTAATCGAGCGTGCAGAGAAGGCATCTATACCTTATCAGATCAAGGAGAGCTTAACAGGTGGAAATGACGCAGGTGAGATCCAAAGATCGAGGGGTGGGGTAATGACCTCGGTTGTATCGATACCCTGTCGCTACATACATTCACCTTCATCGGTGATGGATTTGGAGGACTTTAACAATACGATCCGATTGGTTCAGGAATTCTTAAAAGGATGTGAAGCTTTATGAGAGAATTATTGCAAAAGCTGGCAGGTGTTTATGGCCCATCAGGGAACGAGGAGCCTATCAGAGATGCCATTCAAAAAGAAATAGAGGATCATGTAGACGAATTTTACACGGATGTCATGGGGAACCTGATCGCAGTTAAAAAAGGAAAGGGTGGGGGCAAAAGGGTATTATTAGCTGCCCATATGGATCAGATAGGGTTAATGGTAACCCATATTGACGATAAGGGTTTTTTAAGGTTTGCTGCACTGGGCGGGATCTCTGTTGCCAATTCCATATGCCGAAGGGTTATATTTAGAAATGGAATAACCGGTGTTATAGGTTATGAAACAGAGGTCGAAAGCTGGAAGGACATAACCCTTGCAAAAATGTATATAGATATCGGCGCATCGGGAAAAGAGGAAGCAGAAAGCCAGATCAAAATAGGGGACGTAGCGGTATATCACTCTCCCTTTAGTGCTAATAACGATAAATACATGGGTGGTGCTATGGATGACAGGGCCGGCTGTGCCCTTTTGGTAGAAACCATCAAGAGCCTGGAATCTACCCCTAATGATCTGTACTTTGTATTTACAACCCAGGAGGAGGTAGGCCTAAGGGGTGCCAAGACTTCGGCCTATGCCCTGGAACCTGATCTTGGAATATCAGTAGATGTAACTATAACGGGGGATACCCCAAAAGCTAAGCCCATGGCCGTATCCCTGGGCGAAGGACCTGCTATTAAGATAAAAGACGCATCAATTTTGGCTCATCCCAAGGTTAAAGAATTGATGGTGGGTACAGCCAAAAAGCATGGAATCCCCTACCAGCTTGAAATTTTAGAGTTTGGAGGCACAGATTCAGGGGCTATTCATTTATCCCGAGGCGGGGTACCGTCTGGGGTATTGTCAATACCCTGTCGTTATGTCCATAGTGACAGTGAAACTATTGATGCTAATGATCTAAAAAATGGTGTAAAATTGCTTGTTAAAATATTGGAAGGGGAAATAAATTTCTAATTATCATAACATATACCTGGAGGGGGTGTGGAAACATTGCCTAATAATATTTGGTCAATGGTAATATTGTTTGTGATAGGCGGCCTTTTGATGATTTTAGAACTGGTTATACCGGGGTTTGGAATAGCCGGTGTTATGGGAATCATTGCTTTAGTTGGGGGGCTTGTAGTCGGATCAACATTTTTGACCACAGTGCAGCTTTTAATCGTTATATTTCTGGTACTTGCTATCTCCATAGTAATGTTGGTACTACTATACAGGTCAGCTACACGAAATGGCAGGGTCTCCAAGTTCTTGTTCTTGAATTTAAAGGCCAATAAGGAAGAGGGTTACACCAGTAGTAAGGACTTAAAGGATATGAAGGGGAAAGAGGGTATATCCCTAACAGCTTTAAGGCCAGCGGGCACGGGTGAATTTGATGGCATTAAATTAGACGTAGTCACCGATGGTCAATTCATCCCCAAAGGTGTGAAAATAAGGATCGACAGAGTCGAGGGTTTTAGAATCCTGGTTGAACAGATTGATGAAAACGCATTGTAAGCTTGTATTCTTGTAGATGGGTAGGAAAATGACTCATCTATTTTTTTGAAGGAATATTCTGGATTTGGCTACAAACTTTAATGCATGTTTTGCATTAAATAATGATTATGCTGCTTTCAAGAAAATAGAATTCTTATCAGCTGCATAATTGTCATTTTACATTTGGACACTATAATGCAAAACATTTTCCTGGATTCATAAATAGGGCGAGTCTTTAGGATTTAATGTTTGATTTTAGGTAAATATCTAGTATAATAGCAAAGGGTAACGGGACAGAGACTTTTTATTTTCACTATAATTGTTATTTGTCGCAAAGCATATAGTTTAGATTATGGAGGTATTATGGGACTTAACATGCTTATAATGCTGGCGGGGGGAATAGGTCTTTTCCTTTACGGCATGAAGATGATGGGGGATGGCCTGGAAAAAGCCGCAGGTAATAGACTAAAAAGGCTATTGGAGATCCTCACGGCAAACAAGTATATGGGGTTGTTGGTAGGGACAGTAGTAACTGCCATGATTCAGAGTTCCGCAGCCACAATAGTTATGGTAGTAGGCTTTGTAAACGCAGGATTTATGACATTGAATCAGGCCATTGGCGTTATAATGGGCGCCAATATCGGTACTACCATGACCGCATTTTTGATTTCTCTTAATTTATCTGATATAGCTCCGGTTATTGTTTTTATTGGAGCCGGTTTTGCTTTCTTTTCAAAAAACAAATTAATGAAAAGTATAGGAGAGGTCCTGGTGGGCTTTGGTATCTTGTTCATAGGCATGCATACCATGTCTGAGGCTATGATACCGCTTAGGGATCATGAAGGGTTTCAACGTTTATTGGTTACTATGACCAACCCCATCCTTGGAGTTTTGGTAGGGGCTGTTATGACCGTTCTGTTACAAAGCTCAAGTGCTTCCGTTGGAATACTTCAGGCTTTGGCTGCCCAGGGTTTGATTGGGCTAGAGGGTGGGATATATATTCTCTTCGGTATGAATATCGGCACTACCATAACCGCAATGCTTGCCAGTATAGGCACCAATACCAATGCTAAGCGGGCTGCTTTCCTTCACCTTATTATAAAAGGGATCGGTACCGTCGTTTTCATGATCGCAATGGCCTTGGGGGTTCCTTTTGTTGAATTTATAATTAAAATTTCACCTTCAGGGGGTCTGAGTCAGGTTGCTAATGCCCATATTGCCTTCAATATTATCAATGCAATAATATTAATTCCTTTTAGCAAATCATTGGTTAAATTGTCGCAAAAGCTGGTACATGGAAAAAAAGACGAGGTCGATGAGATGAGTCTTAAGTATTTGGACAAGCGTATCTTAGAAACCCCTCCCGTTGTGGTTATACAGATAATGAAAGAGGTAGGCAGGATGGCGGATGTTGCGGTATCAAATGTCAAACTCGCTTTAGAAGCCTTCTTTACTAAATCACAAAAGGCTATAGACGAAGTTTATAGAAAAGAAGAGATTATAAACTACCTTAACCAGGAAATCACCCATTTCCTTACAATGTGTAATGGTTTGGGATTGCCACAAAGCGATTATCAACTTATCAGCGGTTTGTATCATGTAGTAAATGATATTGAAAGGATAGGGGATCATGCGGAAAACTTAGTAGAATATGCTGAATACAGTATGGGAAACAGGCTTGTTTATTCTGATATAGCCAAAGAAGAGTTGACGAGAATGGAAGAAAAGGTTATGAAGATGCTGAATACTACTGTAGGTGCCTTAAAAGAGCGTAATAGGGATCTGGCATGGAAGGTAATTGGGCTGGAGGATGAAGTCGATAATCTTAAGGACGAGCTCAGAGCCAGCCATATAGACAGACTGAACACCCAAAGATGCACCGCAGCATCTGGCGTTATATTTCTTGATATAGTTACAAACTTAGAAAGAATCGCCGACCACGCCTATAATATAGCACAATCAGTATTGAACGGGGGAAAGCATATCGGGTAATAATGGTAAATCAAAATCACTTGTAATCCGACTAAAAAATGCTATACTTTAATTAGAGTTATGGTTGGGATTTGAAAGGAGAGAGCCCCTTGAGAAAAGTCAAAACTAAAGGACCTTGGATCTTGTTTCTTTTATTATTAGCAGGGGTTATAATAGGGAGTATGCTGGGCAACGTAGTAGGAAGATATACCGATGCCAAGCTATTTCACGAGAGTTTCACCATAGGTACTCAAGGTATGCCTCAGGTATTGGATCTATCAATTATAAAGCTGGCTTTTGGGCTATCCGTAACGATAAACTTTGGAACGGTATTGGGCTTGATAATAGGGCTGATTATCTATTTTAGGTATTGATACTATGAAGATTATTCTGGCTTCTTCATCCCCCAGGCGAAAACAGCTATTAGAGCAAATGGGTTTGCAATTTGATATAATCCCTGCAGGGGGGCATGAGGAATTATTGTATAGCCTGGATCCGGAAGAAATGGCGCAGGAATTAGCCTATAATAAGGCTTTGGAAGTCGCTTCGGGTATTACTGCACAAACTATAATAATAGGTGCAGACACTATTGTAGTCAAGGGTGGGATCTTAGGTAAACCAAAGAGTCAGAAAGAGGCCATTGAAATGCTTTTAAGACTCCAAAGCAATACCCATCAGGTGATTACCGGGCTGGCATTGATAGACCCATGGTCTGGAAAGGTTCAAAAAGGCTATGAAAAAACATTGGTGGAGATGGCGCCTATGACGCTGAAAGATATAGAATATTATGTGGCAACCGGAGAACCCATGGACAAGGCTGGCGGGTATGGAATTCAGGGGTTAGCCGGCGTTTTTATATCTAAAATCGAAGGCTGCTATTTTAACGTTATGGGTTTACCCATACACCGCCTGTGGAAGATGCTTGGGGAATTTGGTGTAGACATATTTGACAATTTAATGCAATGATTTGTTATCAAAGACTGAAAGTTGGTCATAATTAGGATAACAGCTATTTTTCTTATATTGTGACTTCAAAGGTTGGCCTTTGGGTGTTTACGTCGGGGAGACGTAAAGATAGGAAGGAGTAAATAAGGATATGGGATTTTGGAATATATTTACCAGGGACATGGGTATAGATTTAGGGACAGCAAATACGCTGGTTCATATTCGCGGGAAGGGTGTAGTCATCAGAGAACCTTCGGTAGTTGCGATAAGAAGTGATACTAAAAGGGTTCTTGCGGTGGGTGAAGAGGCCAAGAATATGATAGGCAGAACCCCCGGTAATATTGTAGCGATCCGCCCCATGAAAGAGGGTGTCATAGCTGATTTTGACACGACCCAGGAGATGCTCAGATACTTTATCAGAAGAGCTGTCCGCAGGGCTTTCCCTTTGCACCCCAGGGTGGTTGTATGCGTACCCTCGGGGGTGACTGAGGTGGAAAAACGTGCTGTTGAAGAAGCAGCTAGACAGGCAGGAGCCCGGGAAGCATACTTGGTAGAGGAACCCATGGCGGCGGCCATCGGTGCAGGGCTTCCGGTACAGGAGCCTACAGGTAGCATGGTGGTGGATATAGGCGGCGGGACCTCAGAGGTAGCGATTATTTCTCTTGGAGGCATTGTCACCAGCAGATCCCTTAGAATTGGCGGAAATAGAATGGATGAGGCAATCATATCCTATATCAGGAAAGAGTATAATCTTATGATAGGTGAACGTACTGCTGAAGGAATAAAAATTACTATAGGTTCTGCTCATTCGGGTGAAGGGGATAAGACTATGGATGTTCGCGGCAGGGATATGGTTACAGGCTTACCCAAGACTTTAAAAATCACTTCAGCTGAGATTATGGATGCCTTAAGGGAGCCGGTGAACGGTATTATAGAGGCCATAAAATTAACCTTGGAGAAGACACCACCGGAGCTTGCTGCAGACATTATGGACAAGGGTATTATGCTCACAGGCGGCGGAGCCCTGCTGGATGGACTAGACAGATTAGTGGCTCAGGAAACGGGAATGCCTGTCCAGTTGGCAGAGGATGCCTTAGATTGTGTTGCCCTTGGTGCCGGAAGGGTAGTTGAGGAGATAGAGACCCTTAAGAAAATAGCCTTATCCACAAAAAATGTAAGATAGGAGGGGCTTTGGGTGCCTCGGCTGTTTAAGAATATGTCCAATATAATAATTATATTGGCAATAATAGGTTTGATAGCACTAATGATATACACGGAGGCCGGTAGGGCAAGAGCATCAGCTTTGGGTAATACTCTGGGTCAGGTTCTGGCTCCAATCCAAAAAGGTTTTTATTCTGCCGGTTCTTTTGTTGCTAATATATTCCATGATATTGGTACACGCCGAAACATGTACAAGGATTATGAAGAGCTGAAAGCCCGGGTTGGGGAACTGGAAAAAGATCTTATAAGGATGGAAGAGCTTGAAAAAGAGAACCAACGCCTAAAAGACCTTAATTTGTTCACAAAGGGTAATAAAGAAACCATAGTAACAGGGGCTAATGTTATTGCAAAGAATCCCGGTAACTGGTTTAATAACATTACTATCGACAAGGGAAATAAGCATGGGGTGGCTGTGAATATGGCCGTAGTAACCGATAAAGGGCTGGTAGGAAGGGTTATTGAGACCGGAGAAAACTGGTCAAAGGTGCGTACTATTGTTGATGCAAAAAGTGCAGTGAGCGGTATTATACAAAGAAACAGGGATAATGGGCTTTTAAAAGGCGGTAATAGTATAGAATCGGAGGATGGAACCTGCAGGATGATTTACCTCCCTGAGGATTCCAATATAACCCCGGGAGATAAAGTTCTGACCTCGGGTCTTGGGGAGATATTGCCTAAGGGTATATATATAGGTGAGGTAGAAAGGACTTTCAAGGATCCTGAGGGTCTGTATATCACTGCAATAGTACGGCCTGGTGTAGACTTTCAGCGACTGGAGGAAGTTTTGGTGGTGGCGGATCAAAGATAGGCCTTTTATGGGGATATTTATGATAATAGGGGTGGCTTAGGTGCGGGAAATTGTAATATTGGGAGTATTGCTTATAAATCTGGCAATTCAAACGTCTTTATTCCCTTTTATAGAGATTATGGGTGTTAAGCCCGATTCCCTCCTTGCACTGACCGTTTCTTTTGCATTATTGGGAGGCAACCCCACGGGTGCAGTAGTCGGCTTTTTAGGAGGGCTGTTTCAAGATATTTTATCAGGGCACAATGTTGGGCTAAGTGCCCTCCAGTATATGGTAGTAGGATATATAGCAGGAACAATGTATGACAGAGTTTATGGGGATAATTATTTTGTCCCCCTTTTCAGTACTGCAGTTGCTGGCATTCTTAAACAATTGATTATTGTTGCATATAATTTTTTTGCAAGGACAGATATTCCTCTCAAATGGGCCCTTTATCGCATAATCTTACCCGAGGTTGTTTATACCTTGATCCTTACTCCTTTAATATTTTTCTTGATCGACAGGCTTTATAGGAATAAATTTATGAAAAGAAAATGGTATTCTGATGGTTATCACCCATAAAGTAAGTTAAACTAATTTAGAAGTGAGTGCTTCTCGTTCGATATACCTAATGGTATAAGCATAAGCGAGCTAACCCCGTGTGTCCCGCGGTTTCACGGATAATTGATATACTTTGTACCTTGTATATTTTACGCACAGAAGGAAGTAGCTAATCGCTTGGTAATCGTATTAATGATAGAATACTATTTGACAGGACGTTTTCACCCTTGCCCTAAGTTTTAAATTAGGGCAGCATAATCGTTATTTAATGCAAAACATATAGGTCGGGGGTAAACCATGCTTAAAGCATTAAAAGAAAGGAATATTCAATTAGGAATAATCTGTATAATTTGTCTGGCAGTCCTAGCTGGCCAATTAGCCTATTTGACAGTGGAAAAAGGGGACGAGCTTTATGCTGCCTCTTTATCCAAACAGAGGGTAGAACTTAAGCTTAAAGGAACCAGGGGGAGCATAACGGATAGGTATGGTATTGCAATGACCAATAACAACCAGATCTATAAGCTGCAGATGAACAGACAACAAATCCCCTCTGACCATGAGGAAGTCAACGAAATTCTTCTTCGCATGCTGGAGATCATATACAAAAACGGTGATCAGGATACCTTAGTAAACCTTCTACCTATCAGATATGATCCAAAAACAGGCTTGCCCTATTATACCTGGAGGGATGAAGAAGAGGAGGTTCAGGATAAAAGATACAAGGCCTGGTGTAAGGATATCGGTGTAAAAGACGAATTAGATGCGGAGGAAATGCTTGACTATCTCAGGGAAGAACGTTACGAGATAGATGCCGAAATTGATGATGAGATAGCTTTAGCCATTATATCAATACGCCTTAATATCTATATGAAAAGATTTACCCAATACGAGCCTATTCTTGTAGCCGAAGGGATCAGCCCGGATACCGTTGTTCAAATAGAGACCTTTGCTCCTGAAATCCCCGGGGTACAGACCTTGGTAGGGAGTGGTCGCTATTATCCTATGGGAGACGATTTTTCGCAGATTCTAGGGTACCTTGGCAGCATAGGCAAAGAAGAAACAGAGGAATACCGAAAACAGGGCTATGATATATCTGACGATAAGGTAGGCAAAACAGGCATTGAAGCATATGCAGAAGAATGGCTGACAGGCAATAAGGCAGAAAGACAGGGCAGGCTCGTAGCCGAGAAGGATTCTCTGGGTAAGGTTATCAGGGTTTTAGGAGAAGACCCACCACAAAACGGCGATGAAGTGATCCTAACTATAGATAGCCAGCTACAAAGGTCTGTAAGCAATATTTTAAAAGAAGAGATAGAAAAAATGAGCAAAGGCATTCCCCCATATAATGAGGATAATATAGCCCCCCTGGCCGAAGAAGGTGCCGCTGTCATATTGGATGTAAATACAGGTGAGATACTGTCCCTGGTAAGTTACCCTTCCTTTGATCCCAATAGTCCGGGGAAAGATGGAAACCAGTTTGCCCTGGCCTTTCAGGGCAGGTATATGCCCGGCTCTGTTTTCAAGATGCTCATTGGCATTGCGGGACTGGAAGAAGGGGTTATTGATTTAAACACAAGGATATATGATGCCGTAAAGTTTACAAAGTACGATAGTAAAAATGGGCCTCAGTGTTCCAGAAAATCTGGTCATGGCTGGGAAAACTATATAGACGCTCTGAAACATTCCTGTAACTATTTTTTCTTTGAAGTGGCTGATCGCCTAGGTGTGGAGGCTATAAGTAAATGGGCAAAACTATTTGGCCTGGACGGTGGCACAGGTATAGAAATCCTATCACCTGAAAGGGATAAAAACATTATTCCTGATGAGGAAATAAAGATAAAATCCCAAAGGACGAATATGAAAACCCTTGTTACAAGGATAATGAAAAAAAATGAATACGGTTATTTTGGTCCCCAGCTTACAGAGGAACAAATGGAGCAGGTAGAGACCATAGTGGACTTTCCTTTATCCGAGGACAGATCCAGGGAGGCCGGTCTTGAGGACACCCGTAAGATTGCAGAGCTGCTGGAATCCATGGGGTACGAGAATAGAGCCCTGCAGGCTGCTGACGAAATCAGAAGGGATGTATTGGCCTTTTATAAGAGGTGGAGACCCTCCGATACCATACAGGCTGGTATAGGGCAGGGGTATACAGACCTTAGTCCATTATCAGTAGCAAGGTATGTAGCTGCAATCGCAAATGGGGGGAAGGTCCTGGAAACCCATTTGATAAAAAAGGTAGTGGATTCTGAAGGCAGGGTAATAAAGGAGACAGAACCAAAGGTCTTAAGGCATTTAGATATAAAACAGGAATATTTAGACGCTACCTTAGAAGGCATGTGGCGGGTAGTAAACGACCCCCACCCTACTAAGGGCGAGAATGATGGTGGCGGGACAGCAGCCCCATATTTTCAAGACCTGGATCCTAATATAACTGTAGCGGGCAAAACTGGTACTGCCCAAACAGTACCTAAAGACGAGACAAAAAATAATGCTTGGTTTGTGGCAGTTACCCCTTACGAGGAATCTGAAATAGCTGTGGTGGTCGTTATCCCTAACGGCAGGACTTCCGGTAATGCTGCCCCTGTGGCTCGCAGGATTATTGAGGAATATTACAGGCTCAAAGACGAAAGGCGCCTTAGCTTGCTTCCCCAGGAAGGGCAACTACAACCATAGGAATTATAATTATTGAAGAATATTAAAGGATTTTCAGGTAATTTGACGAATATAGTCTTAGTAAAATCGTTTATAAAGACTTTTCTCAAAGGGGCTAGTCAGGTGAAAGGAAATAGGGTTTCATTTAAGGGTATATTAGGTGGTCTGGGGATCTATATTGAGCCCGGGCTGGATATAGATATTTTGAAAGATGAGATCAAAAAAAAACTGGACTCAGGCAAAGGGTTTTATAGGGACACGGAAGTCAATTTAGCTTTTAGCGGCAGGGAGTTCAGTGGTAATGAAAAAAGGGATCTTTTAAACTATATTGCCGAGCATATAAGATTGGGTAAAGTAGAGTTTACCGAGCAGTCCATTAAGGAAGAGGCTCAGATCAAAAACATCGCCAGTTACGGTACAGAAGAGGGTATGGCCAGATTTTTCAGGGGAACCCTCAGAAACGGCCAAAGGGTAGATTATAAAGGCAACATCATCGTAATGGGTGATGTTAACCCGGGGGCTGAAGTAGTGGCCGGGGGCAACATTATAGTTCTTGGCAATTTGAGGGGAATGGCTCATGCTGGCGCCGCCGGTGATATGGACGCTGTGGTAATAGCCTTGTTTCTACAGCCTACTCAGCTTCGCATCGGTAGTATTATCACCCGTTCACCGGAGGATGAAACTGAGAGACCCCAATACCCGGAGATCGCTTATATAAAAGACGGCGGTATGCTCATTGAGCCTTATACGCCGGGAAAGATAAAATATTGATTCTTGCTTATAATCGGCAACAGGAGGGGGATTTGATATGGGAGAGGTATATGTAATAACATCCGGCAAGGGGGGTGTAGGCAAGACTACAACCACTGCTAACATCGGGGCTGCCTTAGCTATGGAAGGCAAAAAGGTTGTACTTATGGATGCGGATATTGGCCTCCGCAATCTTGATGTAGTATTAGGTCTGGAAAATCGCATTGTTTATGATATAGTAGATGTGGTGGAAGGTACTTGCAGATTAAAACAGGCTTTGGTGAGGGATAAAAGATTTGAGGGGCTCTATCTACTGCCTGCAGCCCAGACCAGAGATAAGGATGCCATTTCGCCTAAGCAGATGCAGGATCTGTGCAAAGAACTAAAAGAACTTTATGACTACATACTTATAGATTGCCCTGCCGGCATTGAACAGGGGTTTAAAAATGCAATAGTGGGAGCCAATAAGGCAATAATAGTTACTATTCCCGAAGTCTCGGCTGTCAGGGATGCTGACAGGATAATCGGATTGCTGGCTTCTCATGGGATGCCCTATCCCGATCTGTTAATCAACCGTTTGCGTATCGATATGGTAAAGCGGGGGGATATGATGAATGTAGAAGATACAATTGATATTTTAGGGATAGACCTGATAGGGGTCGTACCTGATGATGAAAATATCGTTGTATCCACAAATAGAGGAGAACCCGCTGTAGCAAACAGCAATTCCTTGGCAGGAAAGGCATATAGAAACGTAGCCAAGAGAGTAATGGGCGAAGAGGTACCCTTGTTGGATTTAGGTGCCGGAAATACATTTGTGGGTCGGCTCAAGAGGCTATTCGGGATAGCAGGAAACTAACATATAGACTGGGGGGGGGAGAAAATATGTTTGATTTTTTCAGATTTTTTGGAAAAGAAGAAAGTAAAAGTAAAAACATTGCTAAAGAGCGGCTAAAGCTGGTATTGATACATGACAGGGCTAATGTCTCTCCCATGTTTTTAGATACGATAAAGGAAGATATGATTAAGGTCATATCCAGTTATATTGAATTTGATGCTGACGAAATGGATGTTCGTATAACAAAAGTCCAAGACGGGGAAAATGATTATACCTCTACATTGGTTGCTAATATCCCCATTAAGAGGATGAAAAAGATTGGCAAAAATGATCGTTGAACTTGATGTATCATAATTTCAAGCATAAAGAGGCAAGCCTTAAAATATGGGGGATTTGCTTCTTTTTCATTTCCTTCCACTTCTAATGATCTATATGGTATGGTATAATAAATACTTGGTACAGAGGCATTCCTTTATATATAAACAGGTATATTTTATACTGGAGGAAAGATGTTTGATAAAAGGCTGATTAAGAATTTTGATTATATACTTTTACTGGCTGTCTTGCTGTTGGTGGCTATAGGTGTATTTGGAATAGGGGCAGCAAAGCGATTACCTACCGAGGGTGGCAATAGTATAATAGACGCTATAAAAAGCTTTAACCTAAGGCATGTAAAGCTCCAGCTAATATGGTTGGCTTTGGGTTTAGCATTATTGATGGCGGTGATTAGCTTTGATTATAATACCCTGGGGGATTATTCCTACTTTTTTTATTGGGTGGTTATAGGGCTTCTTATTGTTGTAGAAGTAGCAGGGAAGGCCAGGGGGCAGGCTCAAAGGTGGATAGCTATCGGCCCCTTTACTTTACAACCCCCGGAATTTGCCAAGCTGGCAGTTATATTGACAGGTGCAAAAATTTTATCCAAAGGGGAAGACGAGGAGAAAAAGGGCGAAAAAGGCTTTAGGGAATATGCCCTGGCTATTGGAGCCTTTACCCTTCCCTTTGTATTTGTGATTTTGAACGACTTTGGGACCGCTGCGGTTCTTATGGTTATAATGTTCGGTATGTTATTTGCTGCCGGAATAAATTATAAATGGATATTTAGTTTTGTAGGGGTCGGTGGCATTATAGCCCCAATAATGTGGCTTAAAGTTTTTACCGAGGAGCAAAAGCACCGTGTGTTGGTATTTCTCAATCCTGGGCTTGACCCTATGGGGAAGGGATACAATGTTATCCAATCAATTATGACTATTGGGTCTGGCAGGTTAAAAGGGAAGAGCCTCTTGATCGGAAACACTCTGAGTCAGCTGGACTATCTGCCCGAGCCCCATACAGATTTTATCTACTCCGTTATTGTTGAATCCTTGGGCTTTATTGGTGGATTCACTATAATAATGCTATATGCTGTCGTTATTATACGTTCTATTCAAATAGCAAGAAGAGCCAAGGATGTTTTTGGTCAATTACTGGTTATAGGCGTAGTATGTATGCAAGTGGCCCATATTTTTGAGAATATGGGGATGACTATGGGTATTATGCCCGTGTCTGGTATACCTCTTCCCTTTTTAAGCTATGGGGGAAGTTTCATGTGGACTAATATGATAGCTTTGGGGCTAGTGCTGAATGTCGGTATGAGACGACAAAAAATACAGTTTTAGGAGAAAATATGAATATAGCTTTAATAGCTCATGATAAGAAAAAGGACGATATAGTAAACTTTTCCATAGCCTATCAATCGATTCTGGAAAAGCATAAGTTATATGCTACGGGTACTACCGGAAGGCTCATAGCTGAAGCAACCGGTATGAATATACATAGGTTTTTATCCGGGCCTATGGGTGGGGATCAGCAAATAGGTTCAATCGTAGCCTATAATCGGATGGATCTAGTCATCTTTATGAGAGATCCATTGACAGCTCAGCCCCATGAGCCGGATATAAATGCACTTTTGCGTTTATGTGATGTACACAATATTCCTTTGGCTACCAATATGGCCACAGCAGAGGTTATGATTAAAGCCTTGGAAAGGGGGGATCTGGATTGGCGGCTGATCGTCAATCCAGACGAGGAAGTATAATATATAGGTAATAATATCTTTCCCTTTACAATATAGTTAGTATATATGTATGTAAAGGGGGATAAGGCGAGATGAAAAAAGCAAACCCGGATAGGCTTCCCCTTGATCTGCCTGTTCCTATTGTCAGACCCAGGAGCAATGTATACAGGGAAGGATTCGGTCAAAAGAAGGACGAAACCCAAAAAACCACATCCCTTTTACGAAAGATAATTATTTCAGTTATTATAGCAGTGATTGTACTCATATTGAGGGCTATTGATACTGATTTTACCCAGAATGCAATAGGTTATATAAAGAATACCATAGAAAATGATATAAATATGGACGAGACCCTGGGAAAACTGAAGTTTGTGAAGGATTACCTGCCTGAATCTATAACTGCATTTGGGCAGCAACACGAGGAGTTCCCAGTGGAGGATAAGGATTTTAGGCTTACCTTTATGATTCCTGCTGAAGGTAGAGTAATCCGTCGATTTAGTAAAAATAATCCCGGTATTGATATAAAAGGAACTGATAATGGGAATATCTACGCTGTTGCCGGGGGTATAGTGGTAGCCTCCGGTGATGATAAGGATAGGGGAAAGTATATTAGAATTAGTCATGAGGGCGATGTAGTCACTGCCTATGAGGGTTGTTCCCAATTAGCTGTGAATGTCGGTGACAATGTGGCTGGCGGGGATAAAATAGGCACAATGGGCAGAAATCGGGAGGGAGACTATATTCTTCATTTTCAATCATTGGTGAAGGGTACAGCTGCCGATCCCCTTGACTTCATAGAAACAGGTAAATAAAATGAGTATTACTGAAAAAGAATTATGAAGATCGGGACTCTGTTTGGGGTAGATATCAATGTTAGTATAATCCTGGTAGTTCTCGTTGTTCTTGCCGTTATATTAGGCAGGGGAGCCGAGGTCGCCATGATCTTTTTTGTATTTATGGCTCATGAAACGGCTCATGTTCTTGTGGCAAAGGCTCTAAAGATGAAGGTGGGCGAGATCGAACTCTTGCCTTTTGGCGGGGCTGTCAGGATAGAGAATGTATTTGAATTAAACCCAATTAACGAAATATATATTGCCCTTGCAGGGCCGGCGGCTAATATCTTATTGCTCCTTGGTTCCTCGGCTCTTCAGAATATGGGGCTTATAGCTTCTAGGGGAAACGTTATTTTTACCAGGGTGAACCTGGGATTGGCGGGTTTTAATTTGCTACCTGCATTGCCTTTGGACGGCGGGCGGGTCTTAAGGGCAATCCTTGCAAGGGAGATTGGTCTGAGAAAGGCTACCAAAGTGGCCGCTTACGGTGGTTTTATATTGGCTCTGTTCCTTATTATGACGGGTCTGTATGCCTTTTATTTAAGAGTCTATAACCCCAGCTTTTTTGTTTTGGCAGGCTTTATCGCATATTCTGCTGTTAAAGAAAATCGCACTGCCCCCTACACCTCTATACGGGGCGTCACCTTTAAAAAGGATATCTTGTCAAAGGAGGGGTTGCTCTATACCAGAGAGCTTATTGTCCTCTATGATATCCCCTTAAAAGAGGTGATGAAAAGATTCGCACCCCACAGATACCATTTTATAAAGGTAGTAGATCATAGCCTCAGGGTATGGGGTTATTTAGACGAAACAGAAATTCTAAACGGTATGGTGGATTACGGGGCGGACTTTAAGGTGGGGAGACTGCTGTAGAAATCACCGTTTTGGTGTAATATCGGGGTCAGTCACTGGACAATTTTATTCTTACTGAAGATAAAGGAGGCTGTGTGTTGGATAAACAGCTTTTGGACAGGCTTATGGGACAGGCGGAAAAACCTGTTCGGTATATGGGCAATGAATTAAATATGGTTATTAAGAACATAGATAGTGTAGATATAAGGTTCGCCTTTGCTTTTCCCGATATTTATGAGATAGGGATGTCCCATTTGGGCATGAAGATCATGTATCACCTTATAAATGAAAGAGAAGATTCATATTGTGAAAGAGTGTTTGCTCCCTGGACTGATATGGAAGAGCTGATGCGCCAATATGATATACCTCTATTCGCCTTGGAAACTAAGGATCCTATCAAGGATTTTGATATAATTGGCTTTACCCTACAGTACGAGATGAGTTATACCAATATCCTGAATATGCTGGATCTAGGGCAGATTCCCTTAACATGGGCACAGCGGAATGAGGATCACCCCCTTATAATAGGCGGTGGTCCTTGTGCATATAATATTGAGCCAATGGCAGACTTCTTTGATTTGGTCGTTATGGGAGAAGGCGAGGAAGTGATCCATGAACTTTTGGATCTATATTCAGAGGGAAAAAAACAGGGGCTTAAGAGGACAGAGTTTTTATATAAAGCTACAGATATAAAAGGTATCTATGTGCCCAGGTTTTACGAAGCAAGATATGCCGATGATGGCAGGGTATTGGAAGTACTTCCTGTAGATAAAGGGGTGCCTCCTGTAATCTCTAAGAGGGTTGTCAAAAACTTGGACAAGGTTTTTTACCCTGAAACCATGATTGTGCCATATATGGATATAGTACACGACCGGATAATGCTGGAGATTTTCAGGGGCTGTACAAAGGGCTGCCGTTTTTGTCAGGCAGGGATGATATACAGACCGGTGCGCGAGAAAAGTCCCCAAAGGCTTTTGGAGTTAGCCGAAAAACTGGTAGAGAATACCGGCTATGAAGAGATATCTTTATCTTCTTTAAGTACCGGAGATTATTCCCAGCTGGAAGAATTGGTAAAAGAACTGATGATAAGGTTCAAAGAAAAGAGAGTTGCCCTGTCACTGCCTTCCCTAAGACTGGATTCCTTTGTTAAGGATTTGACCCATGAGGTTCAGGGGGTACGTAAGACTGGCCTCACCTTTGCACCGGAGGCCGGGAGCCAAAGGCTTCGGGATGTGATAAACAAAGGCATAACTGAAGGGGATCTCATAAGGAGTGCCGAGGATGCTTTTAAGTCCGGATGGACAAGGCTAAAATTCTATTTTATGATAGGGCTTCCAGAGGAGAGAGAAGAAGATTTAAAAGAAATCGGTACTTTAGCCCGAAAGATAAAGGATTGCTATTTTGATACCCGAAAAACCAAAGGGGGACCCATGCCCAGGATCAGTATTAGCACTTCTTCTTTTGTACCAAAACCCTTCACCCCTTTCCAATGGGTTGCCCAAAGCTCCATGGAGGAATTGGCAGATAAGCAAAAACTTTTACAGGATGTTTTGAGGATCAGGCATGTGACCTATACATGGAACGATCCTGGTGCCAGTCTGTTGGAGGCAGTATTTGCCAGGGGCGACAGAAGGTTGGGTAAAGTATTGATAAGAGCATGGCAATCAGGCTGTATATTCGATGGCTGGGCGGAGCATTTTAAGTTTGATGCCTGGATGGCAGCCTTTGAAAAGGAAGGGTTGGATCCCCATTTTTATGCCAACAGAGTGAGAGACAAAGACGAGATATTCCCATGGGATCATATCGATGTAAAGGTAACAAAGAAATATCTTTGGGCAGAATATCAAAAAGCCGTAAGGGCGGAGTTGACCCAAGATTGCAGGCTGGGATGCACAGGATGCAGCCCTGGTTTGTTGGGAGAGGGGTTATGCCCATGAGATTGATAGCCAGATATACAAAAGATGAAAGGGTAAAATATATTTCTCATTTGGATTTTATGAGGTTATTGCAACGAACCTTGAGAAGGGCAGATATTCCTGTAGCTTATAGCCAGGGCTTTAGCCCGCATCCAAAGCTGTCTTTTGCTTCGGCTCTGGCCGTAGGCGTAACCAGCGAAGGTGAATATATGGATATATATCTGGATAAGGAAATGGATCCCAAGCTATTTTTAACCAGGATGAACGAAAAACTGCCCTTGGGTATCCGGTTTATGGAGGCAGTCACCCTTCAGGCCAAGATTCCATCACTTATGAGCCTTATTGAAAGGGCAGAATACCGGATCAGCCTATCTCATAAACCCTTTTGGGGTCGTAATATAGTAGAATTGATTCAAAAGTTTATGTCCCGTGGAGAAATACTCTTTACCAGAGTGAATAAAAGGGGCAGGAATCAGGTAGATATTAGAAAGATGATTCATAATATAAGATTGACGGAGCAAAGTGAGGAGAAAATCGTTTTGGATGTTGTTTTAAGCACAGGCAGCAGAGCAAACTTAAGACCAGAGCACCTAATAGAGGCTTTGTTTGATTTTATCAATGTAGAGCCAAATCCTGAATTAAATCTGGGTATCCATCGCCGAGATCTGTATCTTAATAAAAATGGTGCATGGATATCCCCTAAAGGGTTAGGAGGAGGCCAGGAAATTGATTAGAGACATAATAGCAGATGTAAGGGATGGCCAGACCCGTGTAGCCATTTTAGAGGATGGTGAACTGGTGGAGCTGTTCATGGAAGGTGAAGGCAAGTGGGAGATAACAGGCAACGTCTACAGGGGTAAGGTGGAAAATGTGCTTCCCGGGATGCAGGCTGCTTTTGTTGATATTGGTCTTGAAAAGAACGCCTTTTTATATGTAGATGATATCATTCTGGATGGGGGGGTTTTTGAGTTCTCCGATGAACAGGGGATTTCAAAGAACAATGCCTTAACCCAATCAATAGGAGGAATGATAAGCAAGGGGCAGGAACTGACGGTTCAGATTCTCAAGGAACCAATAGGTACAAAAGGTGCCAGGGTGACTACTCAGATTACTTTGCCCGGGAGGTATATGGTGTTGATGCCCTTGGTGGATTATATAGGGGTATCCAGGAGAATAGAGGACGAGGGTGAAAGACAGCGGTTAAAGGGTATTGCAGAAGAGATAAGACCAGTGGGCATGGGGCTTATAGTGCGGACTGCAGCCAAGGGAAGAAAAGAGGAGGATTTCCTATGGGAGATCGATTTTCTATCCCGACTATGGGGAAAAATCCAAACTCGTGAACAAAAAGGCAAGGTTCCAAGGGCACTATATCAGGATGAGGGTATAATATATCGTATAATCCGTGATTTCTATTCCCCTGATATGGGCAGGATAATAATTAATGACAAAGAAGAATACGATAAATTAATGGAGCTGGCTGATGTCTTATTCCCCGGGTTAGCTGATAAGATGGAACTCTTTGATCATGAGGAGGGGATCTTCCAGTATTATAATATTGAGCCTAAAATAGAAAAGGCACTTCAGAGAAAGGTCTGGCTAAAGAGCGGTGGCTATATTATCATAGACCCGACCGAGGCTTTGACTGTGATCGATGTTAATACGGGAAAGTTTGTGGGCTCCAGGAATCTGGAGGATACAGTGCTTAAGACCAATTTAGAGGCTGCTCGGGAAATAGCCCATCAAATAAGGCTTAGGGATATAGGGGGCATAATTCTAATAGATTTTATAGATATGGATGTAGCAAAAAACAGGGAAAGGGTATTGGAAGTTTTGAACCATTCTCTGAAAAAGGATAGGGTCAAGACCAGTATCTTGGGTTTTACAGGCCTGGGTCTGGTGGAGATGACCCGGAAAAAGATAAGAGGAAGGCTATCGACAAAACTCCTAAAGGATTGTCCCCATTGTCATGGTACCGGCAGGGTTCATTCCGAAGTGATGTCAGCTATTAAAACAGAAAAATAAAGGGAAATTCTCTGAGGCTTAAACAAATGACTTCTAAAGATGGGGGCGGGGGAACCGCCTCCTTATATTTTTCATGTTAAGTGGCACTTGAAGAATCTGGATAGCCTTGTTACAGTATAATCAGTGGAATAGTTAGATAGTTAGTAAAGCAGGGAGGACTAATTGAAATTGAAAACAATTAAAAAATCAAGGAAACTTGATAATGTATGCTACGATATAAGAGGGCCTATAATGGATGAGGCAGCAAGGTTGGAGGAAGAAGGATACAATATAATCAAACTGAATATCGGAAATCCTGCTCCCTTTGGTCTTAAAGCACCAGATGAAATCATTGTAGACGTTATAATGAACCTTAACAATGCCCAGGGCTATAGCGATTCTAAAGGGATATTTCCTGCCCGTAAGGCAATAATGCAGTATTGTCAAGACAAGGGTATCGAAGGCGTGGGCATGGAGGATATATATATAGGCAATGGGGTAAGTGAACTTATAATGATGTCTATGCAGGGATTATTGGATTCGGGGGATGAAATCCTTATTCCAGCCCCGGATTATCCCCTATGGACAGCAGCGGTGAATCTGGCTGGGGGGAGGCCGGTACATTATATCTGTGATGAAGAATCCGATTGGTACCCTGATTTAGAGGATATCAAGGGAAAAATCACCCCAAACACCAAAGGAATAGTAGTTATAAATCCAAATAATCCTACCGGGTCTGTATACCCTATTGAGATTCTGGAAGGGATTCTTGAAATTGCCAGGGAAAATAATCTTATTATTTTCGCTGACGAGATATACGACAGGATTTTGTATGATGAAACTACGCATACTTCATTAGCTGCCATGGCTGATGACCTGCTATTTATAACCCTCAGCGGTCTGTCTAAATCCCACAGGGTTGCAGGTTTTCGTGTAGGGTGGATGGTAGTAAGCGGCGATAAAACGGGGGCTGAGAGCTATATCGAAGGTCTAGATATGCTGTCTTCTATGAGGCTGTGCAGCAATGTCCCGGCCCAATATAGTATTCAAACTGCCCTTGGGGGATACCAAAGCTTACAAGAATTGATTTTGCCCGGAGGCAGGCTTAAAGAGCAAAGGGATTATGCCTGGGAAAGATTAAATAATATACCGGGAATATCTTGTACAAAACCTAAGGGGGCCTTCTATCTGTTTCCAAAATTGGATATAAAACGGTTTGGTATAGAAAGCGATGAAAAGTTCGTCAAGGACTTTCTTTTGCAGGAAAAGGTGTTATTAGTCCAGGGCACCGGGTTTAACTGGCCCGAGCCGGATCATTTCAGGATAGTCTTTTTACCAAATCTAACAGACCTGAAAGTCGCCCTTGATCGGCTGGAAAGTTTCTTGGCTGATTATATGCAAGGGGCATAACCAACCCTTGTAGTGGTTTTACGGAGAAAGCCTCCGATATTTAAACTGTTTCAATAAGTATTATCTTTGATAAGAAAAGGCCGGTTGCGGCCTTTTTTATTTTGGGTTTAATCCCCTTTGGAAGAGTGTATAATGATAGAAAGGTAGTTAATAACAACCTGAATACATTGTAATGGGAGGGAGATATATTGCAAAGCTATGAATTTTTCAGAAGGCTGGAAAGTGTGATATCCGATGCCCAAACCGCGGTCTTTGCCACAATTGATGAGAATGGCATCCCAAGAATGCGGTGGCTGACACCCACTACTCTAAAAGGGAGGCCTGGGTATATCTATTCCGTAGCAGAAAAAGGTTCAAGAAAGACACGGGAAGTGGAGAAAAACCCCAAAGTTGAGTGGATGATACAGAGCAAATCACTGGATAGGATCATCAATGTTAGAGGTGTGGTAAGCATACTCGACAACCCCTCAATAAAGACTGAAATACTACAGACCATAGGTAAAAGACTAAATATATTTTGGAAGGTATCCACCCCGGATCCTGAATTCGTTGTTATGGAAACGGTAATAGAAGAGGCTGTATGTTTTGAGCCTTTAAAGGGGAAAAGTGAAAATATAAGTTTTAAGGGGGGAGATTAATGAGCAGAATCTTCCAACTGGAAAAGTATAATAAAGAATTCCTGCTGGGGCTCCTTGAAGAAATGGTGCTGATGCGCAGGTTTGAGGAGAAAGCCGGGCAGATGTACGGCCTGCAGAAAATAGGCGGATTCTGCCACCTATATATAGGGCAGGAGGCTGTAGCCACAGGATCTATTGCTGCTGTTGACTTGACTAAAGATTATGTTCTCACAACATACAGAGATCATGGCCATGCGCTATCCTGCGGTATGGATCCAGGAGTTTTAATGGCTGAGTTATATGGAAAGGTGACGGGCTGTTCCAAAGGGAAGGGCGGCTCTATGCATCTTTTTGATAAAGAAAAACACATGTACGGTGGGCATGGGATCGTAGGCTCCCACATCCCCTTAGCTGTGGGTATAGCTTTAAAGATAAAATACAAGGAAGAAGACGGAGTAGTCCTATGCTACTTTGGCGATGGAGCTATCCATCAAGGGGCATTTCATGAAAGCCTTAATATGGCTAAGGTATGGAATCTGCCCGTTGTGTTTATATGTGAAAACAACCAATATGGTATGGGCACCAATTTTGAAAGGGTTTCATCAGTCCACGACTTTTACATAATGGGAGATAGCTATGGCATTCCCGGAAAACAAGTAGATGGTATGAATGTATTGGAGGTTTATGAGGAGACCCTGGAGGCAGCAAAACGGGCCAGGGATAAAGGAATCCCCAGCTTTTTAGAGGTTAAAACCTATAGATATAAAGGGCATTCCATGAGCGATCCCGGCAGATACAGAACCCGGGAGGAATTGGATGAGTACAGGAATCAAGACCCTATAACCTTGCTTAGGGATGCTATGGTAGAGCATAATTTGATAACTGAAGATGAATATAAGGCCATTGACCAGCAAGCTAAAATCGAATCGAACCGGGCTGTCGAATTTGCTGAGAATAGTGAAGAACCTGACTTGGCGGCACTATATGAGGATATTTTAGTCTAGATTTCGTTTTGGAGAATTGATATAAATTTAAGGAGGGCTGTTGAATGCCTATCATAACTTATCGTGAGGCTGTAAGGGACGCAATAGACGAAGAAATGGCCCGGGATGATAATGTATTTTTAATGGGTGAAGAGGTAGCAGAATATGACGGGGCTTATAAGGTAAGCCAAGGTTTATGGGATAAATATGGTTCCAAGAGGGTTATTGATACGCCTATTACTGAGGAAGGTTTTACCGGGGTAGGGATAGGTGCAGCCATGGCAGGCTTAAGGCCTGTGGTTGAATGGATGACCTTTAATTTTTCTTTGATGGCTTTAGATCAGGTGATAAATAACGCAGCTAAAATGTTATATATGTCCGGGGGACAGTTTAAAATACCTATTGTTTTTAGGGGTCCCAATGGACCTGCTGAATACTTAGCTGCACAGCATTCCCAGGCACTGCAATCTCTTTTTGTCCACATCCCTGGATTAAAAGTAGTTGCCCCTGCTACCCCTTATGATGCTAAAGGTCTGTTAAAGACTGCCATCAGGGATGATAATCCTATAGTATTTTTAGAGGGGGAGCTAATGTATTCCTGGAAGGGAGAGGTGCCCCAAGAAGAATACCTGATACCTTTTGGGAAAGCAGATATAAAAAGAGAGGGCAGCGATGTGACCATAATTACCTATTCAAAACCCCTAAAGGTGTGTCAAGAGGCTGCTGCCGAATTGGAACGGATAGGGATCGAAGCAGAAATAGTGGATCTTAGATCCTTAAGACCCTTGGACGAAAAGACCATATATGAATCTGTAAGAAAGACTAATAGATGCGTCATAGTGGACGAAGCATGGCCCATGGCCAGCGTAGCCTCTCATGTAGGTTGGCTGGTATCCAGAAATTGCTTTGATTATCTGGATGCGCCGGTGGAATTGGTGACGGGGGAAGATGTCCCCATGCCTTACAACCATAGACTGGAGCTGGCAGCGCAGCCATCGGTGAAAAAAGTTGTCAATGCAGTAAAGAAGGTTCTATATATTTAGCTTTAGGAATAGGAGGGATAGTATGGCTGAACATATATTGATGGTGGCCTTGTCCCCTACTATGGAGACAGGGATCATATCTAGTTGGGAAAAGGAAGAAGGAGACAAGGTAGAGTCAGGAGACTTATTATGCCAGGTGGAAACTGATAAAGCTACCATGGACTATGAATCTGCACAGGAAGGAACCCTGTTAAAGATATTAGTTAAACCGGGAGAAGAGGCAGCTATAGGCTCCCCTATAGGGATTATAGGTGAAACCGGAGAGGATATAGCCGACCTGATGTCAGTAGATACAACCCCTATGCCCCAGGATAAAGAAAATGGGGAAGGAGTATCCATTGACGATGCCCTTGATCTTATGGCTAAGGAGATAGCCCCGGGTGCTACCCATGGAAACCGGATATTGGCTTCGCCCTTGGCCAGGAAGATGGCAGGAATCCAAGGCCTGGATTTATCTCTTATAAGGGGAACAGGACCTGGCGGAAGGATCGTAAAGCATGATATAATAGAAGCGGGGCATAAGGTACGGGGCGTTTCTCAACAGCCAGTTTCCAGGCCTGCAATAATGACATCACCGCTAGAGGATGAAACTATCCTCGTTTCACAAAAGCGCAAGATCATCGCCCAGAGGCTGGCCGAATCCAAATACAGCGCTCCTCATTACTATTTGAGGGTGAAGGCAGGGGTCGACGGATTGATGAAGGCCCGTAAGGCTCTTAATGCCACCTTGAAAGAGAAGGTTTCCTTTAATGCCTTTATAATAAAGTTTGTTGCCCAGGCCTTGAAAGGATATCCGGCGATAAATGCGACTTGGCAGGGCGAGACTATACTAAGACATGGCAGTATTGACATAGGCTTGGCTGTAGCACAGGATGATGGGCTTATTACCCCTGTAGTTAGAAATTGTGGGAATAAGGGGATCGTTGAAATAGACAGGGAGCTGAAAGGGCTCATCGATAAAGCTTTAAACAACCAGCTTACTCCGGAAGAATATGCTGGGGCTACTTTTACCATAAGCAACTTAGGTTCTTTTGGTATTGAAGAATTTACTGCTATAATAAACCCGCCGGGTTCTGCCATACTAGCGGTAGGCAGTATGGTGCGTGAGCCTGTAGTAGGGGAAGATGACGGAATAGAGATCCATTCAAGGATGGCTATGACGCTATCTTGTGATCACAGAGTAATTGATGGGGCCGTAGGGGCAGCCTTTCTAAAAAATCTAAAGGATATCATTGAGGACCCCATTAGGGTACTGTATTGATAAATATAACAAATTGCACAAGGAGGCAATATTGCATGGACAGAAATTATGACTACGATTTATTGGTGATTGGGTCGGGACCGGGTGGCTATGTAGCCGCTATCCGCGCTTCCCAGCTAGGCCTTAAAACCGCTGTGATCGAGAAGGACAAACCGGGTGGCGTTTGCTTGAACATCGGTTGCATACCCTCCAAGGCGTTAATCCATCAGGCAGGAATATATAGCGATAGAAAATCTTTGATGGATATGGGGATAAAGATTGATGAGAGCGGCTTTGATTATAGTACTGTATTCAAAAAATCCAGGAAGGCTGCCGATATGTTAGGCAGGGGAGTACAGTTCCTATTAAAAAAGAATAATGTAGAATTGATTATGGGCAATGGAACAATAATGTCCGCTAACCGTGTAAAGGTAGGGAACGATAAAGAATACACCGCCAAATACATTATGGTAGCTACAGGTTCCAGCCCTCGGGAGATTCCGGGCTTTACCATAGACGAGGATAAGGTATTGTCCTCTACAGGGGCTTTGATGTTAGATAAATTGCCAAAAGACATACTTATTTTAGGTGCAGGGGCCATTGGGATGGAATTTGCCTATGTTCTAAACGCCTTTGGAGTGGAAGTCCATGTAGTCGAGATGATGGACTCTATATTGCCCCTTGAGGATAAAGAGATGTCGGACGTAGTGAATAAAGCCTTTAAAAAGCAGGGCGTCAAACTATATACCGGCACAAAGGCCTTATCTATGGCTGAGCAGGGGAACGAAAGAATTTTGGTTACAATGGAAGATGCAAAAGGCAAACAATTTACTCAAGAGGTGGAAAAGGTATTAGTTGCTGTAGGTCGGGCTCCTAATACCCGGGGAATAGGTTTGGAAAATGTGGGAATAGAAACAGACAGGGGTTTTGTTCCCGTAGGGGATTACTATAAGACGAAGACACCAAATATATTTGCTATAGGTGACATTGTAAATTCTCCGCTCTTAGCCCATGTTGCTTCAAAGGAAGGCGAAATAGCCGTTGAACATATGGCCGGGTTAAATCCGGAACCAAAAGTTGATTCCAGTGCTATTCCCAGTGCCGTATATTGCGAACCCCAGATAGCAAGCTTTGGCTTAACGGAAGAAAAGGCCAAGGAAACAGGGGTAGATTATAAAGCAGCTACATTCCCATACAGAGGCGTAGGGAAGGCCGTGGCTATTGAAAACGCGGACGGGATGGTCAAAATTGTATATGATCCATCAACTAATGAGATCCTGGGCGGCCACATTGTTGGTGCTGAGGCAACGGAACTCATCCATGAATTGCTTTTGGCTAAAACAGCGGAACTTTTGCCGGTGGATATAGTATCGATGATACATGCCCATCCGACCTTATCAGAAGGCGTATTAGAGGCTGCCAGAACCGTAGAAGGAAATGCTATCCATTTCTAGACCGATAGTACCTATGGTGCTTATATAATGACATTATAATAATGATTATGCTGCTTAACCCTGGATTGATTTGGGGCTTTACAGTGTAATCATTATTTTTTATTGGGATCGGTAGAATGCAAAAAACATTTGCTTCTCCACCAGCAGAAAGAATAATCAGTTTATGGGACAGACTAAAATTTAAGATAGAAGCAGGCAAGTCCATAGGATGGAAGCCATGGGGCTTATTTTTGGGTAGTGGACAAGTAACATTTTTTGATATATTATAATTACCAAGGGTACAAAGGCAGCCGCTTCCCATATTTGCTTTTTGTGCCTACTGACATCGATAATTGGGGGAAGGAACCAGATGATAGAAAAGGAATTTATAATAGAAGAAGGTATAGGCTTACATGCCCAAGCAGCTGCCCGATTTACAAAGATAGCTAATTCATATAGTTCAGAGATTCGCATAATTAAGGGAAATAAAACGGGTAATGGCAAGAGCCTTTTATCAATCCTCGCCCTGGGTATCTTTGGGGGTACCAAATTTACCGTGAAAATTGTCGGCTCTGATGAGACAGAGGCTATGTACAATCTTACCCTGTTATTGGAGGAGGGCTTGCAGAAAAGCTAGATCCGGGAAAACACTTTTACGGGGGGTAATTATGACAGAGCTTGTTGTAATTCATGTCGACATGGATGCTTTTTACGCCTCTGTAGAGCAAAGGGATCGACCTCAATATAGGAATAAGCCGGTAGTGGTAGGCGGTGATCCTAAAGGCAGGGGTGTTGTAAGCGCTGCTTCCTATGAGGCAAGGAAATTCGGCATCCATTCGGCCATGCCATGTAGTCAGGCTGCCAGACTATGCCCTAATATTGTATTTTTGCCTGTGAATATGGAAAAATACAAGAAAGTATCCAGACAAATTCATTCTATCTTTAGAGAATATACGCCTATAATAGAACCTGTATCAATAGACGAAGCCTTTCTTGAGATATCAGATGGGAACCCTATAGAGACCGCAAAGAATATAAAAAAGGATATCCTGTTAAGAACAGGTCTAACTTCGTCAGTAGGTGTGTCCTATAATAAGTTTATAGCAAAGATGGCCTCAGATATGAGAAAGCCCGACGGTTTTACAGTAATAACACCAGAGAAAGCCAGGGATATTCTGCCCAGAATGTCTATTCGTAAAGTATGGGGGGTTGGGGAGAAGACGGAAAGGGATTTAAATAATATAGGTATTTTTACAGTCAAAGATCTTTTAGAGTATGATCGTGAATTTCTCTTGAGCAACTGGGGGCGGAGAGCCCATGAGCTTATACAATTATGTCGGGGAATAGATTACAGCCCCGTTCAAACAGAACAGGAAACAAAGAGCATAAGCGAAGAGACGACTTTGGAATCGGATACAGATGATTTAGGCGTATTACGAAATTGTCTTAGAGAATTTTCCCTTGCTATTGGCAGACGTATGACCAAGCAGGCTCTTAAATGCCGCACTATTACTCTTAAAATCAGGTATAACGACTTTAAATATATAACAAGGAGCGTAACTCTACCAAATCCCATTGATTCGTCCCTGTTGATCTATGAAAGATCATCGGAGATCTTGAAAGATCGAGTTCCTTTGTTAAAGCCAATAAGGCTTATTGGACTTCAGGTCTCCAATCTGGTTTATCCTGGTGAGCCAGTTCAGATTTCCTTTATTTGATTAATATTTTGCATAAAATACATTACTTTTGTTGAATACAGTAGGCTATGCTAGCTTTAGAATGATAAATCTTTTTTCAACATATATAATTTTTAGATAGAAAGTGTCTATTTATGACATTATAACCATCTCAATGCTGTCGATAGAACGGATATATTATGGTATGATAGGGGAGCAAGCATATAATATATTGAATGAAAGATTGTAAAGGGTGTTTTATGGGGGAATTAAGGGAAACTTTGAAAGGGACAAGGCAGGGATCACACCAGCTTAGAGGGTGGTCAAAGGTTTTTGTGATTTTCATTGTCACTATCTTAATATTCTATTCTATAAAATTTTATGAAGATAGGGCCTTTTTTGTCCTTTCTTCGGATACTTTTCTAACCATTCATGTCCTTCTGGAACTTTTATCCGTACTTATGTCTTTCAGTATATTTTCTGTTACTTACTTTACCTCGGGACAGACCAATTCGGCAGGCATGATAATAATGGCGAGCACCTTCTTGGCGGTGGCTTTCTTCGATAGCGCGCACACATTTTCCTACAAAGGGATGCCAACGTTTATGATTTCGCCTTCCCCTATCACCGCAACGGTCTTATGGTTGGTTTCCAGAGTAACCATGGTTATCGGGATATTGGTAGCGGTTTTGATACCAGAGCAGAAAAAGATTATCAAAAACCAAGCCTTTATCGTAAGCGCAGCGGCAGGGCTGGCGGTTTTGTCCATAGCTATTATTTCCCGATTTACAGACTTCTTTACAATATTTTATTTGGAGGAAACGGGGATAACACCTTTAAAGATATGGATTGAATATCTTATAACTGTTTTACTGGTAGTTACAGCGATTATCTACCAAAAATATTTCGTTATAGACAGGGGGAAAAAGGAATATTCCCTTATGGTAATGGGTCTCTTTATCAATGGGTTTGGGGAGATGGCCTTTACTATGTATAATAACGTGTATGATATCTACAACTTAATAGGGCATTTCTATAAACTATTGGGGTATTTTCTGCTTTTTAGAGGCCTGATTAATATCAACGTAAGTAAACCTTACAAGGATCTGTTTGCGGCCGAGAAACAGCTCAGTAATTATGTAGAAGACCTTGAAAAATCAGTTAGGTTGAGGACGAAGGAGATAACTGAGGCCAACGAAAAGATCATGAAAAACCTTAGGGATGCCAAACATATTCAAAATGCCCTGATGACAACGGAATTTCCCAAGATACAGGGTATGGAATTTGCTGCAAAATATCTTCCCTGCGAACAGGTAGGCGGTGACTTCTATAATATTTTTCGATTGGATGAGGATAAGGTCGGAATAGTAATAGGAGATGTTGCGGGCCATGGGGTATCCGCGGCCATGGTAAATGTCTTTATAAACCAGAGTATGAGGTTTAGAGTAGACTACGATGACAGCAGGCACCGGATATTAACTCCCAGAGGAGTTTTGTCAAATCTATACCATGTCTATAACAATATGTCTTTTCCTGAGGAAATGTATGCAGTACTGTTTTATGGCATATATGATTATAAAACAGGCGAACTTTCCTACGCTTCTGCAGGTATGAACACCCGCCCTATAATAATCAAACAGAGCGGGGAAACAGTTCCTATTGAATTGGAAGGTTTTCCAATATGCAGGCTCGGCTCTGTATTTAAGCCTAGCTATGAAACAAAAACCATAAGCATTGCTCAGGGAGACACCCTGGTGCTTTATAGCGACGGTTTAGGTGAAATCGACAGAAAGAGACCCGATTTATTTTCCTCAGATAAAATTATGGAGTATTTAAAGGGCATGGAGGATTATTCGGCTCAAGAAATATGTGAAGAATTAACAGATGCATATTACACCCTGCTGGCAGGTAATGTAATGATGGACGATGTCACTATACTAGTTGTCAAAAATATAACTAATGGTGTATAATATATATTATATTTAACACCCGTAAAGCAGTCAGGGTTATAACCTGGGGAAACCAGGTTTAACTATGGTTTTATGGGGTTTAATTAGTTTTTACAATTTCGGATGTCGGAGTTGTATCAATAAAGGAAGGATTAAACAAGAATGTTATTAAAAAATAATGTGACTCGGGGTGAAAGTTTGTGAAATTTACAACTAAGTTTTTAGCCAGAACAGCAGTACTTCTTGGGCTGACTGTATTGTTTCAGTCACTCAGACAAATTGTTCCCATGCCTCCGTCTATAGCTATCTATATTGTGGGCTCTTTGGTAAATCTATCCCTGATAATTGCGGCAATATTTGCGGGCTGGGAGGGCGGAACGATCATTTCCATCATAGCGCCTCTAATAGCCTTTTTGCAGGGACATATTAGAGGAGACATGCCCTTTTTAGCAGTTGCCATCGCCATAGGGAATATTTCCATCGTAGTAACGGTTTACCTCCTTTATAAGAAAAATAAATTCTTAGCCATTGGGGCGGGCGCTCTTGTGAAATTTATTGTTCTTTATCTATCCATAATACGCTTGGTATTGCCTGTAATATACCCCAACATACCCGATCAGATAAAGGCGGTTCTTTCAGTAAATTATAGCTGGATCCAATTAGTAACGGCTCTCATTGGCGGTATTCTTGCCTTATTGGTAGTGCCTGTTCTAGATAAGGCTTTAGATGGCCCTAAAGAGTAATGTTGTATAAGATTTGAATTATTGTTGCTATATTGGCAATAAATATCTATTGTAAACCAAAGCCGATTGATTAAGGATCAATCGGCTTTGGTGGTCTTTTCGGGTCCCGATTCAAATACTGCGGGTTTTGATCCTGTGGATTATATCTTCGATAGCTTTTACACATATTCGGATCTCTTCCCGGGTGGAGAATACCCCAGGGCTGAACCTTACTGTTCCCTGATCCTTAGTGCCTATAGTTTCATGGGCTAAAGGGGCGCAGTGCAAGCTGCCCCTGGCAGCTATATCATATTCATTATTTAATATATTTACTATTTCTCTGGAATCTTTATCCCCTATATTGATGGAGATGATCCCGGCCCTATGTTGAATGCTTTTAGGACCGTACACCTTAACCCCTTTTATTGAATTTAAAGCATCAATAAACATTTCCTCCATGCCTTGGATCCGGGAGAAAGACTTTTCTTGATCCCGGGACAGAATATATTCAATACCTGCTCCCATCCCCGCGATACCGGGAGTATTCATGGTACCCGATTCATAGCGGTCAGGTAAAAAACCTGGCTGATAGATGCTTTCCGATTGGCTGCCGGTGCCCCCTTCCCGGATTTGATTAAGGGAAGTACCCTCCCTAATAAATAATACACCTGTGCCCTGGGGTCCTAAAAGACCTTTGTGACCAGGCATTGCTAACAAATCGATTTCCAGCTTGGAAAGATCCAGGGGTATAAGCCCGGCTGTTTGTGCAGCGTCCACCAGATACAAAACTCCATATTGTTTTGCTATTTTCCCGACTTTTTCAATTGGCATGACGGTGCCTGTTACGTTAGAGGCATGGGTAGTCACTATCAGCTTGGTATTACCCTTAATAGCTTTTTCAATCTCAACAGGGTCAATGATCCCAGTAGAATCAGTGGGAACAATGGTGACATCAATACCGGCACGGGCTAAATGCATCAAGGGTCTAACGACAGAATTATGTTCCATGGAGGTAGTTATAACATGATCCCTCTTCTTCAGGAGGCCTTTGATGGCAAGATTCAGGCTGTCTGTGGTGTTAAAGGTAAAAACCATGCTAAAAGGGTTCGGTGTATTGAAGAGCCTGCAAAGGGATTCCCTGGTAGTAATAAGAGCCTGGGCTGCTTTAACAGCCATTTTGTGGCTGGATCGCCCTGGATTTGCACCATATTCTTTCATAGCTTGCGAAACAGTATCATAAACAATATTGGGTTTTGGCCATGATGTTGCAGCATTATCCATATAAATCATTCTTATTCCCCCTCTCTTTATGTATATGTTTTATAGCAAAAATGAACTCTAAAAATATACTATTAGTACAGCAAATATAAATTTCGCCTTTTAAGCTGAAATAGTAAATAAACAGGGGGGCTGAGAATGTCAACAGTTATGGAATTCGATTTTGTATCCTTTAATTCCAGGCAGCATGCTTTATTTTTTCACCAAATCTTGGAAAGTAACGGTTATAAAACCAAGGTCATATCTACACCTAAAGGGGTATCCTTAGGATGTGGCCTATCCCTTAGTTTTCCGTCGATTATAACTCCATATATAATAGATATCTACAAGAAAAGCAATGTTCCTGTTATGGGATTCTATTCAATAAGAAGGGTTGGGAACTCCAATCAGCTTTCCAGAATACCCATTTATTGAGGATATCGTATCCTTGCAATGAAAGTATGTTCTGTTATATCATATATGAAACTCAGCTAACGATACTGAACGCCTCATTAGGCTCTGAACCTAAGGAAAGGAAGGCATTATGAATAACAGCAAAGAAAACATAGATAAGATACTGAAACTTTTAGGGGAAAAGTATCATGATACAAAACCTGGTCTTGACCATAAAAACCCCTACCAGCTATTGGTTGCGACGATCCTTTCCGCCCAATGCACCGATAGGCAGGTAAATAAGATCACCCCTGCTCTTTTTGAAAGATACCCAGGCCCTGAGGACTTGGCTGCTGCCGATTTAACTGAAGTAGAAGGGTATGTAAAAAGTTGCGGGTTTTATAAAACTAAGAGCAGAAATATAATTGCTTCGTGTGGGATCTTAATTGATAAGTTCAACGGTCAGGTTCCCGCGGATATAGATGTCTTGCAGACCTTGCCTGGCGTAGGCAGAAAAACTGCCAATGTAGTGGCAAGCAACGCTTTTGGTATTGATGCCATAGCAGTAGATACCCATGTCTTTAGAGTATCTAACAGGCTGGGGCTGGCTGATGCTAAGAATGTACTGGATACAGAAAAACAGCTGATGGAGAATATACCCAAGAATAAATGGTCTGATGCCCACAGGTGGCTTATTTACCACGGCAGGCAGATTTGTAATGCCAGAAGGCCTAAGTGCGAAAGCTGTTTTCTTTCTTCTTATTGCCCATATTTCAAAAACTCGATATCTTCATAATATCTTCACATTGTTTCGTTATAATTGATTTATAATCGGATAACATTAATGGGAGAGGAGATAGAGTCCATGAAGAAGTTCATATTGTTTGCGGCAGTTCTTGCCATCATAAGTCTTTTAGCAATACCCCCGATTTTGGCAGCGGCTGAAGACGGTGATGACCCCATTAGTTTTTTCAGATCCATGTTTTCAGCCCGTAGGGAAAGGGTTGAACAGGCTCTGGATGAAGGAAAGATCACCCAAGAAGAGGCCGATAGGTGGAAAGAGCACTTTGATTATATGGAGAAGTTCCATGAGGAAAATGGTTTCGATCCCGGTATAATGGGCGGAAATGGTCGCTATGGCATAGGTAGAAATGATAACAACGGAGTGGGCAGAAATGGTTATCATGGAATGGGCAGAAACGGTCATTGTGGAATGGGCAGAAACAGAAGAGTTAGAATGTGGCAAAATCCCGGGCAATACAATGTAGAGACAGAAAAAGAAGCAGGATAACTGCTTCTTTTTAACTCTACAGAAGATTATATTCCCACTTAGGACTTTTCTATGGACAGGATCAGTTGGCGGCTTTATTTATTGCGGCCGCTAAAACTCTCTCAACTTCTGCTGCCACGGTGAATATCTGATGATTGACCACGGTTCCTATTAGAGCCTTATCCAAACTTTTGGAAGCCCTTACCTGATAATTTAATTTCATATTAGCCCTCCTTAAAATATTTTTATTGCATCGTGTCAGTTAGAATTAAATAAACATGATTGAAATCCCATGCCGGGTATTATCTATATATAGGACTAAGACACCCCTATTTAGGAAGAATAATCAAAAATGGGGATCATTGTCCCAAACTAATAAAATTTTTGATTAAGTATAATATATGGTTTAGGAGCTGATATAAAATGGATGCATGGAGAAATTTTAACGAGGGTTATTGGAGACACGAGGTTGATGTCAGGGAGTTTATACAGTCCAATTACAAGCCTTACGAGGGGGACGATTCCTTTTTAGCCGCCCCTTCCGTGAAGACCGAAAAACTATGGGAAAGGACTACTGCCCTGTTGAGGGAAGAGAATAGGAAAGACGGTACATTAGATATAGATACTAAGACAGTTTCGACTATCACTTCCCATGAGCCGGGTTATATAGACAAAGAATTAGAAATAATTGTTGGCTTTCAAACAGATGAGCCCTTAAAAAGGGCAATTATGCCTTTTGGCGGCATTCGTATGGTAAAAAACGCTTGCGATGCCTATGGGTATAAACTGGATCCTAAGGTGGAAAAGATATTCACAGAATACCGCAAAACCCATAATCAGGGAGTCTTTGATGCCTATACCCCGGAGATCAGAAGGGCGAGAAAGGCGGGTATTATCACCGGGCTGCCGGATGCCTATGGCAGGGGAAGGATAATAGGCGATTATCGCAGGGTTCCTTTGTATGGGGTAGATCGATTGATCGAAGAGAAGGAAAAGCAGATGGCCCTATTGGAAACCGCTTGGATGGAGGATGAGATCATTCGCCAAAGGGAGGAGACCACGGATCAGATTAGGGCGTTGGAAGCTCTAAAGACTATGGCGCAAAGCTATGGGTTTGATATATCCCGACCTGCCAAAGATGCCCATGAGGCGGTACAGTGGCTCTATTTCGCATTCTTAGGTGCCGTTAAGGAACAAAATGGGGCTGCTATGAGCCTGGGCAGGGTATCCACATTCCTGGATATATATATTGAACGGGATATGGCTGAGGGAGTCCTGACGGAAGAGGAAGCCCAGGAACTTATAGATCAATTGGTTATAAAACTGAGATTGGTAAGGTTTTTAAGAACGCCAGAATATAATGAATTATTCAGCGGAGATCCCACCTGGGTTACGGAAGCCATTGGCGGCATGGCCTTGGATGGAAGAACCTTGGTTACTAAAACATCTTTTAGGTTTCTTCATACCCTGAGCAATCTTGGGCCTGCACCGGAACCGAATATGACGGTATTATGGTCAACGGCAATGCCTGAGAATTTCAAAGTGTTTTGCGCCAGGATGTCTATTGAAACCAGCTCCATCCAATATGAGAGCGACGACATAATGAGACCTTTATGGGGGGACGATTATTCCATTGCCTGCTGTGTTTCGGCTATGAGAACAGGCAAACAGATGCAGTTTTTTGGGGCCAGATCCAACCTGGGCAAGGCTTTGTTATATGCTATCAATGGCGGTAAAGACGAAAAGCTGGGGCTTCAGGTTACGCCCAAATTTGCCCCCATCACTACAGAATATTTGGATTATGACGACGTAATGACAAGGTTCGATGAAGTGATGGAGTGGTTAGCAGGAACGTATATAAAAGCCCTCAACATAATTCATTATATGCACGATAAATATAGCTATGAAGCCTTGGAAATGGCTCTTCATGATAAGGATATATTACGTACTATGGCCTGCGGCATAGCCGGTTTATCAGTGGTAGTGGATTCCTTGAGTGCCATAAAATATGCCAGGGTAAAGCCCATCAGAAATGACGAGGGGCTGGCAGTGGATTTTGAGATCGAGGGAGAATACCCCATGTATGGCAACAACGATGACAGGGCTGATGATCTGGCTGTATCTCTTGTGGAAAGTTTTATGAGAAAGCTTAGAAAACAAAGAACCTATAGGGACAGTATGGCAACACTATCCATATTAACCATTACTTCCAATGTAGTATATGGAAAAGTGACGGGGAATACCCCTGATGGCAGAAAAGCGGGAGAGCCCTTTGCGCCGGGCGCCAACCCAATGCATGGCAGGGATAAAAAAGGCGCTGTCGCCTCTTTAAGCTCGGTGGCCAAGCTTCCTTACAGGTATGCTGAGGACGGTATATCCTATACCTTCTCTATAGTGCCCAAGGCTTTGGGCAGGGATTTAAAAACCAGGGAGGAAAATCTGGTAACTATAATGGATGGGTTCTTCTTTAAGGGCGGGCATCATATGAACGTCAACGTTTTTGAACGGGAGACCTTGCTGGACGCCATGGAACACCCGGAAAAATATCCCCAGCTTACAATAAGGGTCTCGGGATACGCCGTAAACTTTATTAAGCTCACCAGAGAGCAACAGGAGGACGTAATTAAGCGCACCTTCTTTGAAGGGGTTTGATATAAAGATGAGCATAAAAGGTAGAATACACTCCGTTGAAACCATGGGGACAGTGGACGGCCCTGGCATAAGGTATGTGGTCTTTATGCAGGGCTGCCCCCTAAGGTGTATCTTTTGTCATAATAGGGATGCATGGGATCCTAAGGCGGGCAGGGAAGTCACCGTAGATGAATTGATGGAGGATATAAATAAATATATGTATTTTCTAAAAAGTTCTGGGGGAGGGGTCACAGCTACAGGTGGAGAGCCTGTTCTCCAAGCTGAATTTACCAGGGAATTGTTCACTAGGGTGCGGGAGTTAGGGCTTAATACCGTTATGGATACCTCCGGGTTTACCGACGCAGATAAGGCCGAGGAACTTTTAGAGGTTACAGATCTGATCCTCCTGAGTATAAAACACGCTGTGGAAGAAAACCACCGTAAGATAACGGGGGTGGGAACTAAAAAGATAATATCTTTTCTCAACCATCTGAGAGATATAGGAAAGCCGGTGTGGATTAGGTATGTAATAATTCCGGGGTATACCGACGACCCAGCCGACCTGGAACGACTGGCAATAATGCTAAAGGATTATGATAATGTTAAGCTGGTGGAGATCCTCCCTTACCACGATATGGGAGCCTACAAATGGGAGGAGATGGGCTACGAATACCCCTTAAAGGGAGTCCCTGTGCCTGATGCCAAAATGATGGGGGAGTCCAGGGCAATATTCAAGGGGCATGGTTTGCCACTGGAACTTCACCAATAACCCCTTTAGTATGAAACATATACACCAATAATGTTCATAGAATTTTCATCTTGAGATGATATAACAAGAGTATATGATAAAATAAGTGTATATGGATTAAGATGAGGGTGAGGCGGGCTGAAAATGTGCAGAAAAATATTGGTCGTAGACGATGAGGTCAACCTCCTGGAGGTCATAAAGGATTATCTT
>JAAYSJ010000167.1 GCA_012518395.1 Clostridiales bacterium | reverse complement strand
TTAGATTTTTGAGCGAAACCTTGAATCTGGGTATGGATGAGATAGGGCTGGGGTCAGATGATTTGGAAATCAGCTCATATTAAAATTCCCTTCTTTTTTATAACAAAACATGGTATTCTATATAAGGTAGAACAAATATTTATCAAATTCAATGTAATTTCATCAATATTTTACATAGAATACACTGGGGTGAGATTATGAAAATCTTAGTCACAGGCGGAGCTGGGTACATAGGCAGCCATGCTTGTCTGGAACTTTTGGAGGCAGGCTATGAAGTAATTGTCATAGACAACCTAAGTAACAGCAAGGAGGAATCCCTAACCAGGGTACAGGAGCTGACCGATAAGGAATTGAAATTCTACAAGGCCGATCTATTGGATAGGGAGGCTTTAGATAAGGTATTCAAAGAACAGGCTATAGATGCCGTAATGCACTTTGCAGGGCTGAAGGCAGTAGGAGAATCTGTATCTATGCCTCTGGGCTATTATCATAATAATATAACCGGCACCCTGATGCTCTGTGAAGCTATGAAAAAACATGGGGTGCGGGATTTGGTGTTCAGTTCGTCTGCCACTGTTTATGGTGATCCTGACAGAGTCCCAATCACTGAAGATTTTCCCTTAAGAGCCACGAACCCTTACGGGCAGACAAAACTCATGATAGAGCAGATATTACAGGATCTGCATGTTGCTGATGATAGCTTCAATATAGCTATCCTTAGATACTTTAACCCTATAGGGGCTCATAAGAGCGGCCGTATTGGTGAGGATCCCAATGGCATACCCAATAATCTGGTTCCCTATATCACCCAGGTAGCCTCGGGTAAAATGAGGGAATTAAGGGTCTTTGGCGATGATTATCCTACCCCGGACGGAACCGGAGTCCGGGATTATATCCATGTGGTAGATTTGGTATTAGGACACCTAAAAGCTTTGGATAAATTACAGACAAACCCTGGGGTGGTTATCTATAATCTGGGTACCGGCCAGGGCTACAGCGTCCTTGAGATGGTAGATGCCTTTTCCAAGGTAGTTGGGAAGCCTATTCCCTACAAGGTGACGGATAGAAGACAGGGGGATATTCCCACTTGTTTTGCTGACCCTACAAAGGCGAAAAAAGAACTAAGTTGGACGGCAACCATGGGATTGACCCAAATGTGTGAGGATTCCTGGCGATGGCAGTCAAATAATCCTGATGGATATTAATGATTAAGGAACCCGTCCCCGGTGTCTACGTCCCCGGTGTCCAAGCAGTGAAGAATCTTTTGAACAGGAGGAGAACAATGAACAAAACAACAAAGCCTGCACTGGTAATAATGGCAGCAGGAATGGGAAGCAGGTACGGGGGTTTAAAGCAGATGGATCCCGTTGGACCCAATGGAGAGCCAATCATCGATTATTCGATCTACGATGCGCTAAAGGCTGGATTTGATCATGTAGTTTTCATTATCAAAAAAGAAATAGAGAAAGAATTTAGGGATGTAATCGGTAAAAAGGTAGAAGAAAAGACCCATGTCACCTATGTGTTTCAGGATATAAACGACCTTCCTGAGGGCTTTACAGCACCTTCAAACAGAGAAAAACCCTGGGGCACCGGACAAGCAGTCCTCTGCTGCAAAGATCATATCAAAACGCCCTTTGCCGTAATTAATGCCGATGATCTCTATGGCAGAGGCTCCTATCAGGTACTATATGAATTTTTAGAAAACATCAAGGATCCCTCCGTAAGAGATTATTCCCTGGTGGGCTATGTACTTAAAAATACCCTTACAGACCACGGGACCGTAGCGAGGGGGGTATGCAAGGCAAATACCGAAGGCTATTTAGAAGAGATCAATGAGCGCCTCAGGATCAAAAGATTTCCCGATTCGGTGAAATATGAAAATGAGGATGGAAGCTGGACAGATCTCTCGGAAAATAGTATAGTATCATTGAACTTTTGGGGGTTTGCCCCCAGCATTTTTGAAGAATTGGAAACAGGATTTGTAGATTTTCTAAAGGCCGACGAAACAGATATAGAAAAGGCCGAATTCCTATTACCCAATTTTGCAGGCGATCTTTTAAAAGCCAATAGAGCAACATTTAAAGTATTGCCTACCCAGGAGCGTTGGTACGGTGTTACCTATCGGGAAGATATGCCCAGGGTAAGGTTAGCTGTGGAAAAAATGATAGAAGAAGGACTATATCCTAAGAATCTGTAAGGGAGAACTGGTATGGGGGAGAATAGAGGATTTAGCGTTGAAGAGATCTCAAAAAACTTTCAATTCAAAGGTGAATTTCAACGGTGTGAGCCTAACCTTTTAGGACATATAAACGATACCTATGCCGTCTGTTATTCTGAAGGCAGCGGAAGAAACCATAAATATATACTGCAGAGAATAAACCATGATGTCTTTAAAGAGCCCATAAAATTGATGGAAAATATCAGCGGGGTAACCCGGCATATGAGAGAAAAGATTATCAGAGCGGGAGGAGACCCCATGAGGGAAACCCTTAACCTGATACCTACGATAGATGGGGGAAACCTGTTTATAAGCGAGGACGGAGATCATTGGAGGGCTTACCACCTCGTTTGCGGGGCTAGATCCTATCAGCAGGTGGAGAAACCGGAACATTTTTATGAAGCAGGAAAGGCCTTTGGAAAATTCCAGGGGCTCCTTAGTGATTACCCGGCAGAAAATCTCCATGAGACTATACCAAATTTTCATGATACCAGGATGCGTTTTGACGCCCTGGTAGAGGCTGTGGAGACAGACCCGTTGAACCGGGCAAAGGATGTAAAAGAAGAAATAGAATTCGTCTATAAAAGAGTTGATGACACTCCGATACTCACGGATCTTCTTAAAAAAGGTGATCTGCCCCTTCGGGTAACCCATAACGATACTAAGTTTAATAATGTGCTAATCGATGATAAAACAGGGAAAGGTATATGTGTAGTCGATTTGGATACCGTCATGCCCGGTCTGTCTTTATATGATTTTGGTGATTCTATCCGTTTTGGAGCCAGTACCGCCGAAGAGGACGAGCAGGATCTATCCAAGGTCTGGATGGATATGGGATTGTACAAGGCTTTTACCCGAGGCTATCTAGAAATGGCCGGCGATAGCCTGACCAAACTGGAACTGGAGTATATGCCCTTTTCTGCCAAACTAATGACTCTGGAGTGCGGGATGAGGTTTTTAGGAGATCATATAAACGGGGATACTTATTTTAGGATTCATCGTCCCGGGCAAAACCTGGATCGCGCCCATACCCAGTTTAAGCTGGTAGCGGATATGGAAACCAAGCTGGAAGAGATGGCGAAGGTCGTAGCAAAGATTTGACTTTATACAAAATTAACTGTATTATTTTTATATTATAAAAGTGGAGGTAATAACGTGTCTGATATAATCCTAAAAGTCGAGGAACGAGATGAAACCGCTCGACAGGTCAGGTATGAAGGCTATGTTCCCGGGGT
>JAAYSJ010000166.1 GCA_012518395.1 Clostridiales bacterium | reverse complement strand
TGTCTATGGGGCAAAAGCAACTTCTCACCATCGCCCGAGCCATGATACAAAATGCTCCTCTGCTTATATTGGACGAAGCCACAAGCTCAGTGGATACCCGTACCGAAGGTATCGTACAAGCGGCGATGGATAAGCTCATGGCCGGCAGAACATCTTTTGTTATCGCTCATAGGCTTTCCACCATAAAAGATGCCGATGTGATTCTGGTTATGAAAGATGGTGACATAATTGAAAGCGGTAAGCATAATGAGCTTCTCCTTAAGGGCGGTTTTTATGCAGAGCTTTACAACAGCCAGTTTGAGGTGGCTTTATAAATATAGATCCTCTATGATTTGGCCTGCTAAACAGTTATTTAAGTGTAAATCCAGGTGGGAATCTGTTCCTGCTTTTACGTTATAATCGTTTGCACGGTCAAATTATACATATATTAGGGTGCATCATTCTTTATTATTGGTAATAAACATAGTTTAAAGCTACCAATATAATCTAATTTGATGCGGGGTCTGATATGAAGAAAAAATTATATGCTCTTTTAGCATTGGCAGCCATTGTATTAATATCACACTTTATATTGAAATCGCCATATCTGGAGGTAAGCCATATTGTAGAGTTTGATGTCCCTGAAATATCAGGAGCTGTTAGTAGTTTACCCTGGGCAGATAAAGGGGATTTTCTAAAAGCTCAAAAAGATATTGATGCGCCTGTTTTAATGGCAGCCTATTGTACAGTTTTTGATGATCCGTTGCCAAGCGAAGAATTTAACGTTCATTTAGCTGCTGATTCTATTGCGGGAGCCATAGTTGAGCCCAATGAAGTGTTTTCCCAAAACAACACGATTGGACCCTATGATGAACATAAAGGGTATAAACCCGGCCAATCGTATTCAGGTTCTGAGATAATAGATACTATTGGCGGCGGGGTGTGTAAGATGGCCACAACATTATACAATGTTTCTGTTGCCAGCAATTTGGTCATAGTAGAGAGATATAATCACTTTATGCCAGTATCCTACGTTCCCTATGGGCAAGATGCAACTGTATCATACGGCTCAAAAGATTTAAAATTTAAAAATAACACTGAATTCCCCATACTCATTTGGGCCGAAGGCATAGGCAACAGACTTTATATGGGGTTTTACGGTAAAATGAAGCCCCCAAAGGTGGAATGGAACCATAAAGTACTAAACAAGATCGGAGCCCCAAAAGTTTATGAAACAAATCCCAGCCTGCCAAAGAGTGAAGAACGGATTCTGGTAAAAGGTATGCCAGGCGCTAAGATAGAATCATGGGTCGTAATAACCGACTCCGAAGGAAAAACGGAAACCAAATATATGGGTATTAGCCAATATTGGCCCATGCCCTACATCATAGAAAAAAACGAATAGGCATAACGAGTATCGCTGATACTCTATTAGAGCATTGAGAAATTATTTTAGGCGTTATAGCGCAGGTCTCCCGCTAATATCATTAGACATAGGGGGGGATCTGATGAACAGGAACTGGCTAAAAATTGCATTCATATATGTAGGCACGGTGATAGGAGCAGGCTTCGCTTCGGGAAGAGAAATAATTGAATTCTTTGGGGCATATGGGCTAAAAGGTATTATAGGGATGGTGGTTTCGGGAATACTGTTTTCTTTATTGGGAGGCCTGCTCCTGGTTAAGATATACAGCAATAAAATAGCCGGATTTGACGATCTGGTATGGAGAGCATTTGGTGATAGGCTTGGCAAAGTTCTGGATGCTGTAATGATCGTGTCCCTGTATACAGGGTTTAGCGTAATGGTTTCCGGAAGTGGTGCTATATTCAAGGAGGAATTTGGACTGTCCTTTGATCTGGGTATGATCGTCATGATGGCATCGTCCTTTATGATATTTCTGTTCCGTCTGAAGGGTCTCTCTTTTATCAATTCCGTATTAGTACCTTTACTTATCCTGGGTATCGTATTTACAGCTTTTTATTTAATCTTGGGCGAAGGCAGTAATTTCTATAGTCACGATATGGGTACCAATCTAACTCATAAGGGTAATTTCCTTACATCCTCCCTTCTTTACGTAGGCTCAAACTCCCTAATTATTATTACAGTTTTCTCCTCACTCCTTCCTATGATGGATAGCAAGAGGACCGCCGTCCTTGGAGGTGTAGCAGGGGGTATCATATTATATCTCTTAGGTTTGGCTATATTATCAATTATGCTGCTATATTACCCCGAAGTTGCGGCTATGGATATTCCAATGCTTAGAATATCAAATCACATAGGCAGCTTCTACAGAAAGTTCTATGCCATTATTCTTTGGATCGCTGTATTTACTACTGCTATCGCCAACGGTTCCAGTTTTATAAACAGATTTTCAAACAGCAGATACAAAACTTTGATAGCTGCAGCCTTTTGTATATCTTCCTTCCCCCTGGCCAAATTAGGTTTTGCTAAACTGGTAAGCCTTATCTACCCGATATTTGGGGTAATTGGGTTTTCTGTGTTAATTGTTGTGTTGATAATGCTGTAGTAAAATAACGTATAATACCTTTCTCCGTTCACCCGCCTAAACCATAGCATTCATTTTCTAAATATATCCCCCGATCTATTCGCATATAATGAAAAACCCACCCATTTAAACCCGTTTAAAATATCTAGCTGCTTTTTAAATAATCAGTTTTTCCCATAACATATTAAATTACACAGGATTCTATATTTTCCGCTAATTAATATTATTGTCCCCTTCCTGTTACCCTTTTGTAACCCTTTTTTATGTCAAATTTTATACTATTACAACATGGAAGATATCCTTAAAGATACCCTTTCCTAAATAACAACCGCAGATATATACAGTGAGGTGCTTTTTGATGAGGTCTACCACCAAAAGTTTTACAAAAATAATTGCCATAATTATAATACTTACTCTCCCCCATATATTAGCTGCTTGCAATCTAAGTTCTATAAGTATATTTTCACCGGGTACCATATTGACACATGATCCTGTCAATGAAGAAAGAGAAGATCCCCCTAATGATATCAATATGAGTGAAAACTCTGGGGAAAATGCGGGGACTGAAGGCCTGTCAACCCCAGAAGACGAGTATGCAGACGAGCAAGGGGAAGCAGCACAGGAGCCGACGAAGAATGCGGAAGCGGCGCCAGTCGAAGATGGGCAGGTAACACCGGAGCCGGGCGATAACCTAAACATAAAACAGGATCCGGAGGAGAATCCAAAATCGGAAGTAGAATCCAGTGAAAACCCGAATGGGGGATCGGCTCCCAATGAAGAGCCTAATGCCAAACCAGTATCAGACGAAAAACCCCAGGCAGGATCCAAACCTAGCCCAAAGATTATACGAAGTGCTACAGACAAAGAACTGAAGCAAGTCGCTATAACCTTTGATGATGGACCTGATGGACGTTTTACCCCTCAAGTATTAGATGTATTGAAAGCCTATGACGTTAAAGCTACATTCTTTGTAATAGGCTCTGTAGCAAATGATAACCGGGATATTCTCAAAAGAATCCACGAGGAAGGCCATGTAATCGGTAGCCATAGCTGGGGACATAAGAATTTTACTAAGATATCCGAAGATAAGGCTATCGATGAACTAAAAAAAACAAATAATATTATTGAAGAAATCACGGGTAAGACCAATACACTTTTTCGGTTACCCTATGGGGCTTTTAATGATAAAGTTTTAAATACCATAGCGGGTCAGGGTTTCTATAATATTTATTGGTCTATAGATCCAAAGGATTGGTCGGGGAACAGTTCTAAGAGTATATTTGAAAATGTACAGAAAAATCTTAACCCCGGGGCTATAATTTTGCTCCATTCTGCAGGTTCCTCAAAATCTATTCCTAATAGTATCGATGCCTTACCAAAAATTATAGAATACATACAAGAACAAGGTTATGAAATCGTCACCATACCGGAATTGTTAAAAGATGTATTTCCACAGTAATAAGTTATTGTCTACCCTCGGCAGACAGATTTAACTGTTTTCTGGGGGTATTTATTCGCTAACTATAAAGGGATTCAATTGGTTAAAGCCCTTTTCCCACAATGCTACATAATCTCCTGTAGCCCATTCAGCCATGATAACAGTTTCCCCCTTTTTTAAGTCAATTTTCTTTGCGGGCTTTTCTGATATCTGTCCTCCGTCTATGGTATATACCATTACAAAGTTGCTTGTTACAACGATTAGGAGATCCTTTGCCGGTGATGTGTAGGCATCTAAAGCCATGGGGATCTTTTCTTTTATTTCGTCCCAGGAGACATGGAGCTTGTCATAGTTCAAAAACTTTCCCTCAGGCATAAAGGCTATATTAAAATCCTCATTCCTCCCATCCAATTTTAAACGACCTTTAAGGATCCAGTGTCCGTTGCGTCTTGCTATAGTAAAGTTGTCGTCACTACCTCTCTCTTGCAAAGCATCCAATTCCCTTATTCCCTTTGACACTAAATGGGATTGGGCAGATTTATAGAATATATCTTTCATATCCTCATGGGCAATATTAGATATTTTAATGCCCTTTTGACTGTTTGCATCGTCCAAGGGGAGAACCCTATAATTATTTGGCTCTTTTATTTCTCCTGCCTCTGTTTCCGAATATTCGACAGCAATATAGTCGTCGCTCAAAAAGAGTATATTCTTTTTAATATTCTTTTCCGGAATAAGCGATAATTCATTAGTTTCATCTGATTCGACAAAATTAACGCCAGCGGAGCCAACGGGAACCAAACTAAAATGATCTTGAATCAATTCCCCAATTTTTCTGGTGCTCACATCTAGAGCCCAAAACCCGCTACGCCTTGGCAAAAAGATATTAGGAGTTTCCAGTATAGATCCTACATTGCGATTGTATGACGAAATCCATAAAGTCCTATAGGCAGAACGGCTGCCGTATTCATTTTCCATATCAGGGACAAGAGTAGAGCGCAAGCCTAGGAATAATCCCGATCTAATAATGTCTTCCCCTTTATCTTTATCATTGTCATCCTCTTTTAAGACATTTTCTTTATCATTATGAGATGTTTCTACATTATCAGAGACTTTTTCTAACCAATAAAAGCATTTATCTGCATATACAACTGCCCTGTCCTCATCAATTTTTATGATATCAAAGAATAATGCGCCATTGGATGTTATAGATATGATCTCTATTGTCTCCTTTTCTATATCTAGCTCTTTAAAATCTACATTATAATGAAAAAGGAAATAATCTTCCGTATTTACCCGTCTAATCTGATATTGGGTTTCGGTGCACTTCTCATCAGCTACTACGGCCCAATCTTGGGTGAAAAGGGATACCTTCCCCAATTGTCCTTCACTGTAATCAATAATCTCTTGCTTTTCTTGCAGATCGGATATCCTTTTATAATCCTTTATTATCCAAGTACCTTTTATAGGGATTCTATTGTTTTTAGGCGGAGCAATTGTCTGGGCAACATTTAAGTTTTCTATACCTTGACATCCCATTAACAATAGAGTACACATTAAAATTATAAAGCATGCTTTTATCAGCTTCAAAACCCTATCTTCCTTCCCATATTAAATCACTTGTCCACAATTGGCAGCCTTATATATACCTTAGTTCCCCCGTCTGTGGAGCTATCTACATGTAGCTCTCCCATATGATGCTTTATTATCTCATGGGACACGGAAAGCCCAATACCACTTGAAGATTTGCTGTTTTTGCCCTTGTAGAATTTACCCTTTACATAAGGTAAATCTTCAGGTGGTATACCGCATCCGTTATCTTCCACTTCCATAATTAGATCATTATCCGCCTCATAGACGGAAAGCCTGACCTTTCCCCCTTGGGAAGTAAATTTAAAGGCATTATCCAACACATTAATAAGTACCTGCTTTATGCGATTGGCATCTAAAACCATCTGGGGTAGTTGGCCTGGATATTCTGCAGAAAAATCAATTTTATTCCTTTGGGCCAGAGGGATCATCTGCTGTTTGATGTTCTCCACCAGATCCCCTATATCCGTCCTTACCTTTTTAAAAGTTATGTTTCCGGATAATAGCTTGGAAAAATCCAATAGACCCTCTACCATATCCGATAAACGTTCTGTTTCCTTCTCTATTATTTTAAGGCCGTCTTTAAAGAGTTCTTCCCCTTTATCCTCTGTATCGTTTAGAATAATAGCCCACCCTTTGATAGAGGTAAGAGGGGTCCTTAGTTCATGGGATATAGAAGCCAAAAATTCATTCTTAATTTTTTCTTTCTTAACTATCTCCTCTGCCATATAATTTAAGGTAGACGATAGGCGGCCTACTTCATCGTTGGATTTTTCTACGCTCCTTACTTCAAAATCCCCCTTTGCCATCTCTTCTGCGGCCTTGGTCACTTGCTTTATAGGACCCACTACACCACTTGCCAGAACAATGCTTAATATGCCGGATATAACTATCGTCAAGACCCCTATCAATAAAAACACCTTTAGAATGCCCTTCAATTGGTGGTTTATGGGCTCTAAAGATGTAATAAATCTAAGAACTCCAACAATTTCGCCGTTAGATTTTAGCGGGCTGGCTACCGCCATAGCCATCTCGTCAGTGTAGGGCATCTTGCCAATCCACTTCCCCTGATTCCCCATCAGAGCTTTCTCCACATCCGATGTCTTAAGCTTTTCTATAGAATCCATGCCTATTGAATCCATCAATATTCTATTGTTCTCATCTATAATCTGTACTTGGGCAGATGTGAATTTCCAGAATACATCTACATTATCCATGATGTTATCCTGAAGAGAACTATCGGAAAAATACTGGGAATAAAAATTAACGGACATCTTCACTTGGTCCGTCAATATATCTTCCACACCTTTGTAGTAGTATTCCTTTAAAAACAGGCTAACCATGGAGATAAATATGAATATACTAATTATGATCATGCCCATAAAGCTATAACTCAACTTTGACTTTATGCTTTTTTTACGCTTCTTCACTTTGATCTCCATCTATACCCGATTCCCCAAACGGTTTCAATAAACTTTGGGTTTTGGGGATCATCCTCAATTCTCTTTCTCAGCCTTCGGATATTCACATCTACTATTTTTAAGTCTCCCATAAAATCTGAACCCCATAAAGCGTCTACAATCTCATTTCGACTAAATAACTTGTCAGGGTTTTTTATAAATAAATCCATTATTTGATATTCTTTCGGAGTAAGTTCTATTTCTGTACTGTTTTTAAATACCCTTTGGGAATAGGTATCTATTTTAAAAGGACTGGCTAATGCTTTGTATTCTCTCTTTTGAATGTCTTGTATGTCTATTCGCCTTAGAAGTGCCTCGGCTCTTAAAACTAATTCCAAAGGGTTAAATGGTTTTACTACATAATCATCGGCCCCCTTTTCTAATCCCATTATCCTATCCATATCAAGATCCCGAGCCGTGAGCATGATTATACCCATCTCCGGAAATTCCGTACGAAGAACATTGCATACTTCAAAGCCGTCTATACCCGGAAGCATAATATCAAGTACTACAATATCCGGTCTATGGGTCCTGGCCAAATCAAGACCCTCTTCCCCGGTTACCGCCTCTATTATTTTAAAGTCACTTCTTTCAAAGCCAATTTTAATAAAGCTCCGTATGGAGCTTTCGTCGTCCACTATTAGTACTTTTCGCTTCACCCTTACCCTCATCCTTAAAAGTATTAACCCGATGTCCCGTCTTCATCATTTATATGTTATTTGTAGCTATTCTTAGAATCCCTTACAATAAACCTATAAATAATATTATAGCACCCAAAAATCCCATAGACAAGAATCCCAGGCTATTAAGATGATGTATCTTTCTGGCATTATTTAAGGATCCGCTGGTAGCCCTATAGTTCACCGAATTAAAAACTATAGCCAGTACAGATTAGAATATTCCGGTACTGGCTATCATATGCTAAGTTCAATTATGGGACTAATATGGACAAAAACATCATGCTCTCTTAATCTATTACTACAATATCAAAGCCCATCATATGTCCAAAAGCCGCTATTTCATGATAGTCAACATCATACACCAGTGCGGAATGATGGGTTCCCCCCGCATAGGAAAATTCCGGTAAGAATGCCGCCAAGGGCTTAACAGGCTTTAGCCAGCCATGGATAGAATCTCTATAAACACTAAATTCGCCCCTATTATCCAGCATCTCCACCGGGGTGACGATTAGAGTATAACCTTCGTTCATTGGCGCAAGGTTTACAAAAACGGCGGAGCCGCTTCGCATACCAAAATAAGCTGCTGCAGTATCGCCGCAGGCATTATAATTAAAGGGTGTATCCTTTAGGGCAGGGCGCCAAGCGGCAAGATTTAAATTACATTCCCCCATATGGCTTAAGAGTATCACATCTTCTTTCCAATCCGGACAGAACATTTCGGAAAAAGTAGTCCCCGGATAGACCTTTCGCAAAGCACCGACCAGGCCGGCGGTGAGCACATCCCCCTCCCCTGCATATCCAGTGCCCCGGGCAAGCATTTTGGAACACTCTGCAAATGGCATTTTCGGCAGGCCGCTCTTATCCAGGGTAAGGAAGTTTACGGTACAAGCTGTAAGATCCTTCTTCCCCATCCAATTGCGGATGGCCAAGCCAGCCTTTATAGACAGACGATAATTTTCTTCATGGACGATTTCATAATTGAAGTGGGCTTTATCCCAAGCAATCTCATCATCTATATCTTTATCTGTAACAGAGTCCAGGCTCTCTTTTATTGCCGATTCATCCATATAGAAGACATCCGCCCCGATACTCTTCTTAAGGTGTTCATCGGTGACAAAGAAGTCTCCCATACCCTCAAAGGCACCGCCTACAGAACCAATGCGTGCATTTTTAAATTCCCTGGCAACAGCAGCAGCACGGCATAACCCGGCTACTTGAGCTATCACATCGCTATGCATAGCATGTCCCGCTCGGATCTCGTAGTTTACGCCCCGTTGTTTTAGTAAATTACACATATCCTGAACGCCATGAATGCCATGATTTAAGAAAATTCCGTCATAGTAATCTGCTCGTGACATCAGTTCATAGTCCGGGGTAGTATCCAAAATAATTATGGGTGCTTCGATGGAACAAAGGGCATCTATAGCCTCCAAAGAGGGTGAGTATGCGAGATGTTGAGTTACGACGGCGGCAACATCATTAGAATTGAATAGTTCTGCCGCTTCCTTAAATTCTTCTTCAATGCGGCAAACATCAGCAAGAATTACTTCCAACCCCTGGCTTTCCAGCATAGAAACCAATGTATGCATATATTTAACCATAGGATCCCGATAACTTGGATCACTGTCATCATAAAGCTTGATATATAAGGGCAGATAACCTATTTTTATTCGTTGTTTGTCCATTCTTATGCACCTCTTCTTTTTATTGCAGATAGCAAAATTTATTTACCGTAAATATCCCTACGGGCGCCGTCAATCAGCTTCTTTGCATTACCATAAAAGCAAAGTTCTATGTCTTCTCTGCTTAAACCGACAGCCTCGGCGGCTCTCTTGAAGGACAGGATCTCCTCATACATGAAGAAGGTTAGTTTCTTTCCTTCTTCCTCGGATACTTCCCGAAGATGAGGATCTTGGCTGGGATCGCCGTATAAGCCGGGGGGTACCAGATTTATATAGGTGTTATTTTCCTCAATGCGGCGGGTTCGCATCCGCAATATCGGTAAATCACTGCCAAAAAGGACGTTTTTAGATCCAAAAGCCTTTAGGAGCCCTTCCATAGCCGTCTGACAGGTATTGGCACAGAAATCAAACATAAGATCCGGGGCAGCTTTAAGCTCCTCGAAGGCGTTGCCTATATCGTTTTTCGTGTATGCCCGCCCTATATGGGCGATAATGAGCCTAATGCGCGAGAATTTGCTTTTTATCTCCAAGATCTGCTGAATATTGACGGGGTCCTTTAAGCGCCCATGTCTTGGTATATGAAGCATAACTATTGCTCCCAGCTCATTCATCAAAGCAAGCTGCTCCAAGGGGAAAAAATCAAAAATACGGATCTCAGCCTCTGGCAAATATGAGGGTGAAAGATCCAGATAGCCTTTTACACCCAGATAACCACCGGCTAGGATTAAACGCCGCAATTCTTCCGGACTCTGCCCGGGATGAGAATAGTAAAGGCCAGGATAACCAGATTTTTGCATAGCTTCATAGACATAAGC
>JAAYSJ010000165.1 GCA_012518395.1 Clostridiales bacterium | reverse complement strand
TTCGAACCTGCGACCTCCAGATTCGAAGTCTGTAACTCTATCCAGCTGAGCTATGGGCGCCAATATGGAGCGGAAGACGGGATTCGAACCCGCGACATTCGCCTTGGCAAGGCGACGCTCTACCACTGAGCCACTCCCGCAAAAAGGATATTCCAAAAATAAAAATTCAAAAAAATCAATACTAAGGTATATGGTGCGGGCGAAGGGATTTGAACCCCCATGCCATTAGGCACTAGATCCTAAGTCTAGCGCGTCTGCCAGTTCCGCCACGCCCGCGTAAAATATTTGTTTCCCAATAATCATCAGCTATCCTGGTCAAGTTTCATAACCTAATACTAGGAATTACAAATATTGATCAACAGCATTTTAATATGGCTGGGGCGGCAGGATTCGAACCTACGACTGCGGGAGTCAAAGTCCCGTGCCTTACCGCTTGGCTACGCCCCAATCCTATGGGGTGGGTAACGGGATTTGAACCCACGACTTCCAGAGCCACAATCTGGCGCTCTAACCAACTGAGCTATACCCACCAAACTAACAAAATTACTAATGGCGCGCCTGAAGGGATTCGAACCCCTGGCCTACGGATTAGAAGTCCGTTGCTCTATCCAGCTGAGCTACAGGCGCATGGTGCTTTTGGAGCGGGTGATGGGAATTGAACCCACACGGCCAGCTTGGAAGGCTGGAATTCTACCATTGAACTACACCCGCATAACGCTGACAATTAAGAAGTTTACCATAGAAGGATCAAGCTGTCAATATAGTTACCATGAGATTTTTTAAGAATTTTCCCCAGTGTCTTAAATATTGCGAGCCTTTAGAACTATTTTATATGTTTTGCATTTAACATTATACATTCAGATACTTTAATGCAAAACATTTTACTTGATTCATATATTGCGAAAAAACACATTACTTTTGCTCAAAATCAGATGATTCTGCTGAGTTTGAAATGATAATTCTTTTCCGCAACATATATAATAACAAAAATTAAAGGGTCCCCTGCCTTTTTCTCCCGAAAACATAGATAAAAGGGGACCCAGTTAAAGTGAATTCAGAGTTTGGTCATATGACTGAACTATAATTTTATAGGGAAAGTAAACGATAGATATCAGTTTAAGACCTCTTCTTTTTCCGTACTTGAAGTCCACTCCCTGATGACCTTTTTAATATAATCAAATATGCTTGCTGTATCAATATCCCTATCTGCCAGGATAGCGACAGTGCCTATTTCTACGCCATCCTTTTTAACAAGAATATGACCTATCTTATCCCCTTTTTTAATGGGTGCTTTTATAGGCTGATCTATGATATTTTCTGTATCGTATTGTTCATCTCGCCCTTTTCTTGAAAGAGCCGTGTAATTTTTGCCTGCTAAGCCCGATATAATTCTATCCTTGCCCCCCATTACTTTTACTTGTCTTTCGACCAGATCATCTTTGTTGATTAGGGGTACGGCTTCGTAGTTTGCGTATCCAAAATCCATTAGTTTTGCTGTTTCTTGGAACCTGATCTGCGAAGATGGTGAGGCCAAAACTACGGATATCAAACGTAAATCACCCCTTTTAGAACTGGCGGTTAAGCAATACTTAGCTTTTTGGGTCGACCCTGTTTTTATTCCATCACAACCCTCGTAAAAGCGTACCAATCGGTTTGTATTTGTCAGTTCTGTATTATTTTTTGCCTCCTTTAAGTTATCCAGCCATATAGTACTCCACTTAAAGAATAAGGGGTGTTTTAATAGCTCTCTTGACATAATTGAAATATCATAAGCAGTTGAATAATTGCCTTCATCAGATAGCCCTGTACAATCGGCAAAGGCAGTATTCTTCATCCCAAGCTCTGCGGCCCTATCGTTCATCTGGACTACAAAGGTTTCAACTGTCCCTGCTATTTTCTCTGCGATTGCCACACTAGCGTCGTTACCTGATGATACGATTATTGCTTTTAGAATGGCTGAAACGGGAAGTATTTCGCCAGCCTCCAAAAATACTTGTGAGCCCCCCATACTTGCCGCATATTCGCTTACGTGGACTTCATCCTCCAGCTTTATTCTGCCGTTGTCTATAGCTTCTAGGGCTAATAGCGTAGTCATGACCTTTGTTATACTGGCTAGAGGTAGTTTTTCGTTCGGGTTCTTTTCAAATAGAATTGTTCCTGTGTCAAAATCAGTTAGTAAAGCAGACGGGGATTCTAATTCAAAGGGTGTTTCCTGGGCATAAGTATTAACATAGCTAAGGGTTAAAATAGAAAGGCATATCAAAAATGCGGATACACCTATTATTTTCCTAATCAATCTCATCCCTCCTAAAGAATAACTATATGAAATCATTTTATGTAACAATAGATTTTCCATTTAAGGGGGATGTTATGCAGTTAATATAAAATTGATGGAAACATAGAACCCCGCTAATTGGTTGAATCAATCAACTGGGTGTACATCTGAGTCGTGGATAGGTCTGAATGCCCCAAGATCTCCTGAAGATCATGGATATCTACCCCATCGTTGAGAAGATGTATAGCAAATGAGTGCCTTAAGGTATGGGGGGTAATGTCTTTCTTGATCTTTGCCTTCTTTGTATAAAATTTAACGATTTTCCAAAAACCTTGCCTAGTCATTCTTCTACCATGAAAATTTACAAAAAGGGATTTCTCCTCTTTGTTACGGATAAGTTGTTTGCGGCTATCATATAAATATTGCTTGAGATAAGATAATGCCCTTTTGTTAATGTTTATATTTCGTTCCTTGTTTGATCTTCGGCATCTTAAGATACCATTCTCTACATCTATATCGTCAAGGTCAAGGTTTATAAGCTCTGAAACCCTGATACCTGTACCATATAAAAATTCGAGCATTGCCCTATCTCTGATGGATTTTGGATCAGAACCTGAGGGTTGATTCATCAGCCTATCGATTTCCTGGACAGTCAAAACACTGGGGGGTTTTCTCTTATTTTTAGGTCCTTCTAAGTTGACAGTGGGATCATGAAAAATCTCGTTTTTCTGGAGTAAAAATCTGTAATAACTTCTTATAGACGATAATTTTCTCAATATTGTAGAGGCTGATATCCCTTTTACCTCTAGTAATTGCATATACTCCTTAATAAGGGAATCATCGGCTTTGTTTATGTTATTTACATCAGTAGTTTTTATATACGCCATGAACTGTCTTATGTCTCTAAGGTAACATTCTAAAGTATTAGAGGATAAAGATTTTTCTTGATTTAGATAGGATTCATACCGGAACAGACCGTCGCCCATAGACAAAAACTCCCCGTTTGTATTCAAATAAACAGCTTTAATAAGTTATTCAACAGAAACTTATAAATTCCTCCTTTTTAGGGAACTCATTTTATATTTACCGAATATTAGCCGAATATCCATAAGAAAAGGGGAAAAAAGAGTGGCGAAATGAAGGTCTCAATCATTATACCTACCAAAAGGGATAGAAATGCAATTAAAAATTTCCCTGTATGTGATCCAATCATATTCTGTCTTTGATGCTTTGAATAATAAGCGTTTTTCCCCCCTAAGGATAAGGTTGAAAACAAAAGCGAGAGGATTCCTATCCCTAAATAACAGGGAACATATATAAGGGATTGGGGAAGAATACATAATAATGAAAATAGAAATCCCCCAAACCCATAATACTCCACCATAAAACCCACAGTAAAACCAAAAGAAAAGCCTTTGATGCCGATGATAACTAGTATGAAGGGTGATCCCCATATAAAAAGGCTAAAAAACCAGACTAATAATATTGTTATAAGATGCTGCCATAATGCACTTTTAAAAATAATCCATCTGTTTATTGAAAGGTTTTGACCGCTTTTAAAAAATTCCTGCAGAAAGTTGCCGGTATTTAGCCTCTGTTGCGGGGGTAGTGATAGTACAGTAAAAGCCCCCGCCATTATCCCGGAAATAAATACAAAGAGGATTATGAGATATATGGTGGTATGAGCTTTTATATGTACAACCCACTGTCTTTTCAAAGTAGCAAGCAATTGAAAAGCCCCCCTAAATTTTTAGTTCTAGTATTATGGATGTCCATAATGATTAATATGCCGAGACAGTAAATTTATGCCCTTGACTTTTAACTAGAACATTATAATAATTCAAGGCCATATTCAACGCTGGCTCCTAGTGCATGAAAGAATTCAGGGTTATCATTGAATCCTCTGCCCATTGTAATGGGGTCTAATCCATATTCCCTAAGGGATTTAATAATTCCTTTGCCTTTTCTGATTATAATAGGATGCTTTTTTAGCAATGATGTAATCCTTAGTTGGTTTATCATATGACCCATTCTAGATAGATCCGTATGGGGTAAAATAATTGGAAGCGGGCTTTGAATGATCTCACAAAAGACATTAATAAAATGATGGCTTATTCCATAATGCCGTTTTCTGGGGTCACAAAAAGAAATTCGCGGCACATATATCGGGATGCTTTTTTTTATATAGCAAAACTCTAAATATAAACCAAATTCAAGACCTGAAAAACCAAAAGGTGTTCCCGTCCCCATTATACCTGGACCCATGGTAATTATTATGACATCCATATCTAATATATTCGCTGCCATTTGTAAAGCTGTATATATATTTACACATTCATGATCCCCTCCAAAGGCATTTCCGGTAGAGATTATCCTATCCAATAGTCCCCTAGATTTTAGTAATGCTATGCTTTTACTGAATCTTACAGGCAAGGCGCCGTGATCTGTGATAATACATGCAATTTTAATATCCTTAGGACCCACATATTTCAAATAAGCACACATGGGCATAAGCATACTGTGGAGTTCCGCAGTAAAAATCAATTTTCCGTTAAGATCCAGGTTCCTATGGAAATGACGGCTAAAGGGGCTGGCTTGTTCTTCTGAGAAAAGGACTTTTAGTTGACTGGGGGTATATTTCAGCTTCATTCCATGCCCGTCCCCAATTAGTTTATTCCCCCTGCTGTTTAAATTTCCCATCACATAATGATAGCCCCCCGTACCAAGATTGAGAGTGCAGGCTGTTGTATTGACCAGGATTTCATCGTTTATATTTAAATATCCCGTCAGTCCCACATAATTTATAGCTTTTTTGCACGGATGCTCTATATCCAGTAGGATTTCCTGAAGGTTTTCGTTAGATTCTATTATCTTTTTTACTATAGATCGTTTGTATTCAATCATTTTTCTTTCAAGGCTGCCTTTCTCTTTTTTGGCCCAGACTATCCAAATATCTTAGTATTGGGGTGGAATTGATAATCTTGGAAAAGGACTTAAATTCCGAAGCAATATGCAAGGTAACAAGAAAAAATATCAGGAATAATTTAGTTTCACCAGATGCAACTCTCAGGGTATAAAGCCCGAATAAGCCCCCAAGCAGATTAGAACCGGCATCCCCCATCATATATTTTTCTTGGAGCTCACCTTTTATGTACAATAGAAGGCTTGTCGTTATGGGCAATAAAATCCAAATGCTGTTTAGACTAGCGGGTATAGCGACAATTAGGCAAAAGAACAAAAAACTCTTGGCTGCACGTCCAGGTCTTAAGTCCATCAGATTCATAATATTCACGCATAAACAAAAGAGCAAGGTATTTAATATTATGTTAATTATCCCGGAGAAATAAATTGAGGATATGGTAGCTCCCATTATTAAAGCGATGATAGCCTTTATAATTCCTGTAGACAGGTTGCCTTTTACAATACCTGATATATGCCCTTTAAAACCTTTTCTTCCCTTGTCACCTAAAGAGTCATCAATATAACCGGCTAGGGTCAGCGCAAATAAGACGGTAATATAAATTAGGATATCAACTGAACTCAGAATAGCCAGTAAAGGAAATATAGAAACTATGCATGGAATGAAAAATAGCAGACCCATTCCGGTAATTGTTTTTTTACCATCATAGTTTTCCATAGTTACACCCATTGAAAGCAATGCATTCTGAAGGAGTGACTTTAGATACAGGGTTAGGGTCAGGCTTATTAGTATTGAACAGGCATAGGATAAATACCCCGTCATTCTGTTCCCCATAAGTTGAAAGATCTTGCACCTTTTACGACAATAACCATAAATATATTAAGGAATTGCCTGCCTCGGTGTAAAAATCCTTCGAGGCTTTTTGAAGTGACCCTATGCTTTATTTCCAACGGTATTTCCTGTATCCTCAGATTCTCTTTTACTAAATCCACTGTCATGCCAAATTCTACACCATAACCTTTATAACTTAAAAATCTTTCATCTAAGACTTCCCTCCGAAAGGCCCTTTGACCGGACAAGACACTGGTACATTTTGTGCCCGTAAGGATCTTAAATCCAAACTGTGATAAGGCCTTGACAAAACCCAGACCACCCTTTCCTTTCGAAAAAGGAATCTTCCCTATAGTAACATCCGCACTACCTTTCAGTATTGGATCTATTAATTTTACTACTTCCTTTGCTGTATTGCCTGTATCGGCATCCAGAAATACTATTATAGTATTGTCAAGGCAGCCTATCCCTTGCTTCAGAGCATGCCCTTTCCCATAATTTCTATCAAGAGATAGTACTTGGGCTCCCATCCTTTTTGCAACATTTGCAGTATCATCCTGGGAGCCATCATCGACCACCAACACATTTTCAATCTCTGGCAGAGTCTTTAAAGCCTCTAATGTGTTCCCTAAAAACCCTTCCTCATTATAAGCTGGAATAATAATGCCAATGTTTTTATTTATAGGATTCTGCCCCCTGCACTGCGCTATCTTGCTCATTTTGTTCCATGTTCTCCTCTGCTTTTTCATAATATTCTTCATCCGGATCGTAAACAGGCTTGCTGGGGAAAAGCTCCTCTGGTAATACTCCATCATATTTTTCTGCATAGCCATAATTCCCTTCGCTTCCATAGAGCAAGGAAATCAGGGCTAATTTTCCATGCAAAGCATCTATGTGGTGGACAGTGGGAATGCCCAGCTGCTTGTATTGTTCAAAATCTATTAAATTAGTATCTTGATTTTCGGCTAGAATCACAGGGATGTTTCTCTCTAACGATAATTTAACAAGGTTATCATTAAATTTCGAAAGCATCTTTTTAGTATTATCCCAAGGGTTTCCGTAGGATATAATAATTGAATCGCAACTGTCTTTTAAGTCTATTGGGCTGTAGATTAGATCAAGTGCGTTTAATTCTTTTGTTAGCACGGTATATTCGCCTTCTGCAAGACTTTCTATAAGGTTTGTTGGCAGGTTGTCCCATATGATATCTTTATTCCATCCCTCTTGAGATAAAACATTTATAGAGTCATCCGGCTCATAGTCTTCACTGAAGAGTTTTGGATTAAAAGTAATATTTGATTCAATAGAAGCCCCCGAGATTTTTAATAAGTCGATTAAACCTGATGAATCTTGATCATCGCCAATCTCTATTAACGCCACTTTCAGGCCTTGGAGTTTATTCTTAATTGTAGAGTTGAACATGGATTCATAAAGAGTCTTATTTTTAATTTCGCTATCTTCCAATAGTGTTAGAGCTTCCCGAAGTTTACGGTTTTCAATGCGGATCCCATTAAATTCGTTTTCTAAATGATGGGCAATAATATTATGTTGTTTTTCTAATACATCTTTACTTTGTAAAGATATTCCGACTATAATTCCGATTCCTAGAGTTAGAAAAACGCTTATCAATAAAATTATATAATATTTTGTATTGATCATCAGGTCCACCCCTATATCGGCCGGAGGCCTATAATCCTAAAAGCAACCTCATTCTTAATGAAATTAGCTGGTATATTTCTTTCAGTAATGGTGATGTTTTTGCAACTATTGCCAGGGGGAACAGAGCAGCGATAAAGAGGGCTAACATATATCCTGGTTTTAGTCTGTTTTTATATAATTCGTTAACTCCCTTTGCGTCTACGATTTTATGACCCACCTTCATTTGAACCAAGATCGTGCTAGCCATACCTTGTCTACCTTTTTCTAGAAAATCTATCATATTGGTATGACTGCCAACCGTAACTATTAATTCAGCCTTTTGTTCATAAGCAAGAACTAATGCCGCATCTTCACTAGTCCCGATAAAAGGGAAATTCGTTGCCTTTAAGCCTAAGTTTTCTATACGTTTCATTCCTGGGCATCTTCCATCAGGATAAGCATGGACAATTATTTCCTTACAGGCGCGCAGACAACGGTCACTGACACTGTCCATATCCCCTATAATGATATCGGGTCGATAACCACAGTCTAAAATTGCGTCAGCCCCACCATCAACTCCCACCATAACGGGGTTCATCTCTTCTATATAAACCCGTATAGCCTTCAAATCTTCAAGATGGTTATTACCCCTAATAACTACCAAAACATGCCTTCCCCCCATTTGTAAGCGAATGTTGGGCAGGCTGGCTGGCTGAATAATCAATTCTTTTTCCCTTTTTGCGTAATTCAATGTGTTTTCAATAAATTTGTCCAGGACATTCCAAAAGTTTGCCGAGGCTTCTTTCATCTTGATATCTATATCGTTTTGGGTTAGATATTTAATGTTACATAGGCATGAGCCGTTTACCATCAATCTGTCTTCGTCGACTTCTAAATAATCGTTATTAGTTATCTTATTAAAAGCATCTTGTCCTATGTTGTCAATAATAGGAACACCAGCACTGTATAAGACACCAGGCCCCCTATTAGGATACTTACCGCTGACTGAAGGCGCTGCATTTATTACGGCCTGAACCTTCTTTTCAACCAATTGCATAGCAGCTACACCATCAATATCCATGTGATCAATTACAGCAATATCATTATATGATAATTGGGAAATGAGGGCTTTTGTTCTGTGGTTTTTTTTAGCTATCCCCCTGATTTCCATCTTATTTATCTTCTCCTATCAACTTATCAGATATAGAGCCATCTGGACATAATCAAAACGATTATTTCTATTATCTATGGTTTGCATATTATTGTTAATTATTCAAAAAAAAGCCCCCATGGTCGGGGCTCTGTTTGTACATATTAGCTAGCGTCTATGTGTTGCATCCTTAATTTATCGGCAACCATGGCTATGAATTCTCCGTTAGTTGGCTTTCCTTTTTCGTCGTGAATAGTATAACCAAAGAGTTTATTGATCGTCTCAATCCTGCCACGGCTCCAAGCTACCTCAATAGCATGCCGTATTGCTCTCTCTACCCGGCTGGGAGTGGTGTTAAACCTCCCTGCAATGCCCGGATATAATTCTTTAGTTATACCGCTTAGTAACTCTATATCCTTAACTACCATCATAATGGCTTCCCTTAGGTACTGATATCCCTTAATATGAGCAGGGACGCCAATTTCATGTATAACATTGGTTATTTCGGATTCTAAGGAGGTACTGGCACTGATAGTCGTGATGGGCTTATGGACGATATCAGCATTGCTAACTACCATATTAGTGGTTCTGCGTTCTGATTTGTTTTCCGTGTCGTAAACAAGTTCTTCAATTCGTTTAGATAATAGTTCCAGATTAAAAGGCTTTACAATATAATAATCTGCTCCCAAAGCAATGGCTCTTTGGGTAACTTTGTCCTGGCCTACTGCTGATAAGATTATGGTCTTAGGATAGGTATCAAGTTTTTGGGAGTTCATTCTTTCCAGAACCCCTAAACCATCAAGGTGGGGCATAATGATATCCAAAATCACAATATCAGGCATAAGCCCCAATATCATATCTAGTGCCTCTAGACCATCATTGGCTATTCCCACCACCTCAAAATTCCCTTTTTTATGGAGAAATTCGCTGACGATATCACAAAAATCCTTGTTATCATCTGCAATTAGTACAGAAATCTTTTTTAACATTTGTTAACTTCCCCCTTTTAAAATTCTAATCACTTTAATCCATAAATATGTCTATTTACCCCGCTATTATTGCAGTATTAGTAAGCTTTATACCCGGGTAATGGAGTAACATGATTATAACGGCTTAAGCCATAATGGTAATATTCGACAGTGATGTGGCTTTTCCTGCCTGTTATGGAACAATGTTCTACACTTCTGGGGGAAAAGGCCAGGAACTATGGTTATTATTAATTGATAATTGCATTTGATTCATTTATCATCCATTCTATAAAAATTCCATAGCCTTTTTTAGGGTCGTTAACAAAGACATGGGTTATGGCACCTACTATCTTTCCATTTTGAATTATTGGACTGCCGCTCATACCCTGCACAATTCCTCCGGTCCGCTTTATTAATAAAGGGTCAACTATTTCAATAACCATGCCTTTGGAACTGGCTATATCCTGATTATTGAGTTTAATTATCTCTACATCGAATTCTTTGATCCCCTCTTCATCAATGGTGGATAAAATTTTTGCAGGTCCAATCTTAACATCATGCTGATAACATATAGGTAAGGGTTCGCCTAAAGCGCTAGGATTAAAAGTTTTATTCATTTTACCATATATTCCATATTTAGTATTCTTAACAATATTTCCGATGACTTTTTGTTTGTTTGAGAATGCAGCCTTAAGTTCCCCCGGGTTTCCCCTTTCTCCCTGTTTTATATCAATGATCTTAGATTGCATTATTTTACCGTCTTTGATAAGTAAAGTTGTCCCCGTATCTACGTCTGTAATTGCATGACCTAATGCACCAAAGTGGTTTTTTTCGTGATCGTAAAAGGTTAATGTACCGACCCCAGCGGTACTATCCCTAACCCACATCCCTAACCTATATTTCCCATCATGATAGTCTTCAACAGGTATTATGTTGGTACTAAAAATGTAGTTTCCCCTCAGGATTTCCAGCTCCAGGTTTTGGTACTTTATAGTATTTACCAGATCAGAAAGATGCTGTGCATTTTTTATTTGGGTTCCGTTTACTTTATTAATGATATCACCTGGTCTTAGCCCTGCATCCAGGGCAGGGTTATGGGCAATTCCCGTCTTATCATAGACTTCGGCAGCCCCCACCAATAATGCCCCTTTGGTATATAGGGACACTCCTATGGAGCTCCCGCCAGGATGGATATACTTAACTGGATTAACCATCACTTTCATCTGCTTTATCGTAAACAGACCCAATAGCTTAAAGTTGAGGGATACATTCCCACGATTCATTGGCTGGATATCCAATGGTTGACCAGCTTTATAAATATGTTGATCTTTCAGGGTATTCCCATTAAATTTTAGTACATCAACATTATCCCCATCTATTCGCAAAGGTAGGGGGATTCCAAAATTTAAAGTTTTTATATCACCCTCAAAAATTTGGATCTGATTTGGTATACCCTTAATTCCTCTGACAAGAGGGGAATAATTGAATAGTAAAAAAAACAAAACAAAAATTACGCCAAATGCTTTCCGAAAAGTCGATCTTCCCATATTATGGTGGTCTCCTGTCTTAGCTACGCTGATTTTTTGGTTTTATATTCATAAGGTAACCCCATAAAATTGATTTATACTAGTTAAGAATGCGTAAAAATAGGCAAATTAAAGAAAAGGAAAATATATTTCCTAAATAGTCAAAAATTTACCCTTTTATCACTATCCTAAGCATAAAGGATTCCATGTCAGCATTGGATTTTCAATCGATTAAGATTTGGTTTTATATTGGTGTGCTCTACGGATAAGTTCATGGGAATGTTCCAGGCTAATATCAGAAATATCCTTTCCATCAGTAAGCTTGGCTATCTCTTCATGGCGCTGCTCGTTATTCAGCTTTAAAACAGTGGTTCTTGTGCGATTCTTATCATATTGTTTTAAAATCTTATAGTGGGAATCAGCCATAACAGCAATTTGTGGTAAGTGTGTTACACATATAATTTGCCGTGAGCGGGAAATTCTACTCATTTTTTGCCCAATAACATGGGCAATTTGACCGCTTATACCTACATCTATCTCATCAAAAATCAAGGTTGGTATATCATCGAGCTTTGCTAATATAGTCTTAAAGGCAAGCATTATACGGGACAGTTCCCCCCCTGAGGCTACCTTAGACAAAGACTTGACTGGTTCTCCAGGGTTAGCAGATATCAAAAATTCGACTATATCATAACCTGAAGGACTTAGTCTTGTTGCGATATTTTTCGAATCAATATCATTGTGATTAATTGGATCTATGTCTACATTAAATGATGCTTGATCCATACCTAGATCTGCAAGCTGCCCAAGCAGTTGTTCCCGAAAATACTCTGCAATTTTTTTACGTTCAGTTGACAGTACATATGAAGCATCTAATAATTTATGCAAGGATAGATTTTCTTCCTTTAATAATTCCTCCAATAGATCCTGACTATTTTCCAAGTCGATAAGTTCTGTCTTAACGCTTTCAAGATAATCATAGATTTCTTTAATGTTTTTGCCATATTTCCTCTTTAAGGATCTAATAATCTCAAGGCGTTTTTCCACCTCATCCAACCTATAGGGGTTATATTCAAATTTATCTTTATATTCTCTCACGTCGAAGGCTATATCTTCTATTTGATACAATAAGTCCTTCATTTTATTGCTTAAGGCAGCAAAAGCAGGCTCTAATTCTGCAATTTGCTCTAATTGTGAGGCGCAGCGACCAATAAGGTCATTGGCAGGAGAATGGTTATCAGACCCTGAATAAATATCTTGATAGACAGAATTAATTATGTTTGTTATTTTTTCTGCATGAATCAAAAGCCCTCTCTCTTTACGTAGATCCTCATCTTCGTTTAGTTCTAAAGCAGCACTTTCTATTTCGTTTATTTGATAGGAAAGGATATCCTTTCTTCGTTCAATATCCATCCCAGAACCGGATAATTGTTGGATTTTTTTCTGAATTGCTTTCCATTTATTATAGTGTTTATTAACCAGTTCTTTTAAAGAAGCAATTGTTTTTCCGCCCAACTTATCTAGCAATTCTCTGTGTTGATCAACAATTAGAAGGGATTGATGCTGGTGCTGGCCATGTATATCAACTAAGTAACTGCCAATGCTTTTGAGCACAGAAAGGGTTACGATTCTGCCGTTAATCCTACAGATATTTCTTCCACTTACAGATAATTCACGCATCAATAGGAGTGAATTGTCCTGCTCCTGTTTAATACCGTATTCAGATAGAATCTCATTAAAGTTTGGTTGGTCTCCTAGGTCAAAAACTGCCTCAACTAACGCATATTCTTTCCCGGTTTGAATTAGGTCTCTGTCAGCCCTTTCCCCCAGAACCAGATTAACTGCATCTATTATAATTGATTTACCAGCTCCGGTTTCCCCAGTTAAAATATTTAGACCTTTATCAAAAACCAGTTCGATTTCGTCTATCAATGCCAGATTTTTTACTGATAAATGCACGAGCATATGATGATCCCCCACATTCTATTTTTTATAAATAAAATTAGCGAACTATTTGTTTGAATCGATTTATTATACCTTCAACTGATTCGCCTTCCCTTATAATTACCATTATAGTATCATCACCTGCAATAGAACCTACGATTTCTTCCCAGTTTAAAGCATCAATAGCTGAAGCAGCAGCTTGTGCACTGCCGGCCAAAGTCCTAATAACAATGAGATTGTTTGAATAATCTATGGATACTAATGATTCTGCAAAGACTCTAACCAGCTTTGGCGATATATCGGGTTCGCTGTTTTCAATCTGAACATACTTAGAAATGCCAGAAGATGTCATTGTTTTTACCAACCGAAGTTCTTTTATATCTCTTGAGACAGTAGCTTGGGTGACATCAACACCTTCTTTGTATAATTCTTTTGCTAACTGCTCTTGGGTTTCAATATCCCTACTTCTTATTATCTCTAGTATCATCGCCTGCCGATTGTATTTCATTTACTGTTATTCCTCCATTATTATTTTCAATGGTTTATAATCCATTAGGGAAGCCAACGTAATTGGATTCCAGATAAAAATTACTATAAAACTATCTTTTCATGAAATATTCTGAAGAAATTACTATCTTTAGTGCGTATCAACTTCGCATAAACTGCCGCTTTACTAATCAAGACCTCATCACCAGCCTTTAATACGGCTTGGCTCTGTCCGTCCGCTGTCAGGGTTATATCCGGATCCTGACTTTTCACTTCAATTCTAATAATATCATTAACACTGGTGATAACAGAACGAGAATTCAAGGAATGGGGGCATATGGGAGTAAGGATCAAACATTCAACGTTTGGGTTTACTATTGGACCCCCGGCCGATAAAGAATACGCTGTTGAACCCGTCGGGCTAGACACTAATAGACCATCACCGGAATAACTACTTAATTCCTGCTGGTTTACTTTAACTTTTAGGTGAATTATTCTGGAAACCAATGACCTCATTATACCAATATCATTGAAGGCAACAAATTGCTGGGATCCCCCTCTATCTTGTATTATCTCACATTTAAGCATCATTCTTTTGTCGATATGAAATTGACCCCGACAAATAGCGTTTAGTGCGTATTTCGCTTGTGAAAAATCTGTATCCGTCAGGAATCCCAAATTGCCCATATTGATTCCCATTATAGGTTTATCTGCTAAGACTGCGAAACCGGCTGCATGGAGTAATGTGCCATCCCCACCTAGAGTAATTATAACATCAGATGTGCCAAACAAATCTTCATCTCTTGCCGGTTTACCCATCCCCGTTAATCTATGAACATCAAAAGAGACCAAGGCTTCCATCCCTAAATTGTTTGCTATTTGAAGAATACTACTGGTTTTTGACCCATCAATATCTTTTGATAGATTGGTAATAAACCCTATACGTCTCAATGATATCCCCTCTATAAATTCAATTTTTCATATGCTTCTCTTACAGTACTTTGTATTTTTTCAGTATAATCCCAATGATCATGATAATTATCGACTATATTTTCCCCATAATAGAGGTGTATAAAATATTCGATATTGCCTTTTGGACCTTTGATGGGCGAATAGGTAAAATCCTCTATGGTAAGATTAATTTCTTGGCAAACAGATACCAGGCCTTCTAAAACTTCTATATGTATCTCCGGGGATCGCACAACCCCTTTTTTACCTACCTTAAAACGCCCTGCCTCAAATTGTGGTTTTATAAGGGCTATAATATGGCTATCAGGGGACAAAAGACCCTTTATGACCGGCAGCACGATTTTAAGCGATATAAAAGCAACATCGATAACAGCACCTTGGGGTAATATACTAAAATCATCTGGGGTAACATTTCGTATATTGGTTCTTTCCATTACAGATACTCTTTTATCTTGCCTTAAATTCCATGCCAACTGTCCATAACCTACATCAATAGAATAAACCTTTTGCGCTCCATATTGAAGCAGACAGTCAGTAAACCCACCTGTAGAAGCACCAACATCCATATATATCTTACCTTTAATAGGCGGCTGGAACAAGTCCAATGCTTTTTTAAGCTTTATGCCACCTCGACTGACAAAAGGATTAGGATCACTTTTTATATCTATATCATCCGTTAGTAAAACTAAAGCCCCCGCTTTATCTACTTTTTGTCCTGCTACAAAGACCAATCCTGACATTATTAGCCCTTTAGCCTTTTCTCTGGATTCAGCTAGTCCTCTTTCCACCAAAATCTTATCAAGCCTTTGTTTGGAAGCATTGGACATAATCGCTCTCCTTATAATTATTTAAAAAACAATTAATTTCTTGGGCTACATTGGAGGGATCCAAGGATACCAACTTTATTAACTCTTCCACTTGGCCATGACCAACAAATCTATTATGAATCCCCAAATTTAGGATATAGGTTCCCAAATTGTTTTTAATTAAGTATTGGTTTATTGAGCTTCCAAATCCACCAGCCAATATATTATCCTCTAGGGAAACCCAATACTTATACCTTTTGGATAAATACTCAAGCATGGATTTGTCTAAAGGTTTTATAGATCTTGCATTGATTATACCAATTTTTATACCACGCTTAAGCAAAATATCAGCTGTTTCAAAGGCCACTTCCAGCATTTTACCGAAGGCTAAAATGCATAATTGATTACCCTCAGCTAGTATATCCCAAGTAAAAGGATCAAAAGCTTCCTTTTTATCTTTGTGGAGCGGTGACCTAAGGCTTGTTCTACCCCTTGGATATCGGATAGCAATCGGGCTATTGAATTCTTTGGTATAATCTAACATTGCCCTTAACTCTTCAGTGTCTTTAGGAGCAAGTATTGAAATATTTGGTATAGGATTTAAAAAACTCACATCAAATATACCGTGGTGGGTTTCCCCATCCTCACCAACTAAGCCAGCGCGATCTATAATTAGTCGTACGGGCAGATTTTGGATACAGACATCATGAAGAATCTGATCGAAGGCTCTTTGTAGAAAGGTAGAATAGATGGCGACATAGGGTTTTAGCCCAGCAGCAGCTAATCCTGCCGCCATAGTGACAGCGTGTTGTTCAGCAATACCTACATCAAAAAAACGCTGGGGAAATAGTTCTTGGAATTTTAAAAGACCAGTTGATTCCAGCATAGCCGCTGTTATCGCTACTATACTATTGTCTTCACGGGCTAACTGAACTAATTGGTCGCCAAATGCATCCGAAAACGTTGAAAAGTTGTTTTCTTGGGTCTTTCCTGTTTTCATAATAAAAGGTGGGACCCCATGAAAAAACTCAGGATTATTTTCTGCATACTCATACCCTTTGCCTTTATGGGTAATAGCATGAACAAGTACTGGACCCTCCATTTTTGCTGCTTGCTTTAGGACATCCATCATAGCACTAAGGTTATGTCCATCAATTGGACCAAGATATTTAAAGCCCATTTCTTCAAAAATCATTCCGTGAACTAAAAGGGACTTAAATCCTTTTTTAACAAGATCTGCACATGTAGACAGCGAGTTCCCTATCCATGGCATCTTACTAAACAAATTCTGAACACCTTTTTTAAACCAGTTATATTTAGAACTGGATCTAACCCTGGATAAATGCCCAGCTAATGCACCGACATTGTGGGAAATCGACATTTCGTTGTCGTTTAAAAGAACAATTAAATTAGTATCGGAATGGCCTGCATCATTTAGTGCCTCAAAGGCCATACCCCCAGTTAGAGCCCCATCCCCTATGATGGCGATGACGTGGGAACCATCTTCCGCCTTTAGATCCCTGGCTCTGGCCATTCCTAAAGCAGCGGATATGGATGTACTGCTATGGCCGGTATTGAATTTATCGTGCTGGCTTTCCTGATATTTTGGGAAACCACTTAATCCCCCAAGTTGTCTTAAAGAACCAAATTTGTCCTTGCGCCCAGTTAAAATTTTGTGAATATATGACTGGTGACCCACATCCCATATGAATATATCCTTGGGACTTTCAAATACGTAATGGAGGGCTAAAGTCAATTCAACCACACCTAAATTGGATGCCAAATGACCGCCTGTTTTAGATACAGTAGTTAATATAAAATCCCTTATCTCATGGGATAGTTCCTCTAACTGGTCTATTGATAAACCTTTAAGGTCATGGGGTGAAGAGATACTATCAAGTAGTGAATAGTGCATTATTAAGCCTCTTTTCTACAGCCTTTTAACTATTAGATCTTGATTTCTTATTTTTTACATCAAAGAAGGATAATAAATAACCTACGCTATAGATTATCTCCTTGCTTTTATTTATAGCCAAACTTTTACCTATAGATTTACCGCCTACCGTTATAGCTGCTATTATACTGCTTATCACGATAGATGAAAAATCAGGGTTTAATTTTAAATAAACTATCTTGAAAACTAACATACTCCCAGCCGCGCCGCTGATTATTCCGCAGATATCTCCTACCACATCGTTACAAAAGTTAGAAACTAAATCGGCACTTTTTATAAGATTTAGAGCTTGTCTGGAACCCCTGATCTTTTTTGAGGACATGGATACAAAAGGAGTCTTAGGAGCAGAGGCTACCGCTATTCCTATTATATCAAAAATAACCCCAATTAATATTATAATCAATATTATAATAAGGGGTAATAAAATATTATTCGTGGTAGAGAAAGCCTTTTGAAATAATATACTTTGGGCAAAAGAAATAAACAAAGTAATTAAAAACATATATAGTGCCCAGATTCCATGTTTTCGTCTACCTTTTTTCGTTTTGTTTTTATAATTTTCCGGGCTTGGCAAGATATATTCCTCCCGGGATATAGTTTTTAAAAATAAGATAAAAATAATTGGCTGGTGGCAGTGTATTGGATAAACTTTGCGGCTTTGGTCCAGTAGGTTTTCCCGATCTTGTACTTTTCGTCGCCGAAAAAGCAGTTTCCTTTTAAACAAAATCTTGCTGTGTCACCAACAACAAAACTGGATCGCCTTAATAACCACACTGCAATCTCCAATTCACCTCATTCGAGCAGCCTAGGAGCTTTCCTCTGCAACGCTAACCAATTTCTAGCCTCTTTTGCAAAAGGGATTTCATATAGCAATAGTCCCAGTTCATGGGCCCTATGAACTGAAACCTGATCCATAATTCGCCCGTTTCACTCAAGGCAGGCTACACTGCACACAGCTCTTAACCGCAATACAGGTTCTTCCCAAGTAGTGACCAAAAGACCACCATCTTGGGTCTCCACGAAAGCTGGGTCAACGCCCGCATGCCATTGCGGATCGCCCTTCTTTCTTAACTTCCAGCACCAGCCCCCAACTGGGCGTTAGATGCCAGCACCAGAAACTTCATCGATATGCCCTTAACGGATTTTTAGCCCCGCCTTCGAAATTGGCAACGCTGACTAGGATACTGCGCCACCAGATTCATTATTATAACATAATCAGTGTGAGGTTACAAACCAAAAAATAAGCGGGATATAACAAAACCTAATAATGCACCGGCTATGACCTCTATAGGAGTATGGCCTAGTAGCTCTTTAAGCTTTTCTTCTGAGACTCCTTTATGGTCTTGGATCTGCTGCACAATTTCGTTTAATACTGCAGCTTGCTTTCCCGCTGCTCTTCTGACACCAGCAGCGTCATACATAACAATCAAAGAGAAGGTAGCTGCTAAGGCAAATAGTGAAGAATCATACCCCTCAATCCTACCTATTGAAGTCGCAAGGGAAACTACTAAGGCAGAGTGGGAGCTGGGCATTCCCCCAGCGCCAATAAATCTTCTTATATCAAGTTTTTTATTAACAATTAACGAAAAAATTACTTTTAAAACCTGGGCGATAAACCATGCCAAGAGGCTTATCCAAATTATATTATTGTGGAGTAATCGCTGGTATGGACTCAAAGTATTCCTCCTAATTATCGCGTTTAATAATAAACCGTGCCAAATTTTTCAGAAACTCACCTTTAGCCCCCAGAGTTGCCATTTGTTCCATAGAATAATTACATAGGTTTTTCGCAATATTCCACGATTTATCCAGTCCATATTCTGCTACGTAGGTTGCTTTATTCTTATCTTTATCACTTCCGGTCTTTTTCCCCAACGTTTTATCTTCACCTACGACATCAAGAATATCATCTATAACCTGAAAGGCCAAACCTAATGATTGTCCATATTCTACAAGAGTATTGGATACCTCTGCGGGTGGGTTTTCCAGGGCTATGCTTGCCTCAAGGGGAGCCAGCATTAAGGATCCGGTTTTATGATCATGGATAAACTCTAAAGTACTCTGACCTATTTCTTTGCCCTCACTTTCCAAGTCAACTACCTGTCCACCTATCATACCTCTGATACCGGCGGCTCTGGCTATGGTATTTATAGCTTTTATATGGCCTTCAAATTTTTCCGGATATACTAAAGCATTATCCAGCATAGTTTCATAAGCTAAATTTAGAAGCGCGTCACCGGTGAGTATAGCCATTCCCTGCCCAAAAACTTTATGGTTTGTGGGTTTTCCCCTTCTAAAATCATCATTATCCATAGATGGCAGATCATCATGTATAAGGGAATAGGTATGTATCATTTCAAGCGCACCTGCTAAGGGCAGTGATTCTTCAGTATTCCCGCCTAACAGAATATGGGAGGCCAGGAGCAAAACCGGTCGCAATCTTTTCCCCCCGGCGAATAGGCTATATTCTATAGAATCAAAAATGGTTTTTGGGTATCTTTTCATGCCCTTTAAATGATTATGAAGGAAGCTATCAACTTCCGCCACAAATTTATGATACTGGGCGTTAAATTTCTCCATAGTCTTCATCTTGGAAGGGGATCTCTTCCAATTCCTCATCCTGATTTTTTGTTAAGATATTAATTTCCCTATGGGCAAGATCCAATATCTGTTTACAATGCTGAGATAATAAGACACCTCTTTTATAGAGTTCTACAGACTCTTCTAGTGTCAGTGGGATCTCGCTACCCTCTATCTTTTCTATTATCATTTCCAGTTCTGTAATGGCCTCTTCAAACTTAAGCTTGGAAATCCCAACTTCATTCCCCATGACTATCCCCCAATTCTGATTTTTTTCCGGTTATAATACAGGAGGCTCTGCCATCTGATAAACGGATGCTTACCGGCATGTCAATATATATTTGATTAATGGAGCATATAATTTGCTCACTCTTAATATCCGTGACGATACTAAATCCCCTTTTAATTGTAGACAGTGGATTCAGGGCCTCTAAAAAGGAAATATGACCTAATAGTTTTTCAGTCATCACCCTTAAACTATTATTTATTCTGGTCGTTATTTCTTCAGCACAGTAATCCAATCTCTGGCTGTAGGGAGCTAATAGGCGTTCAGGATATTTCAACCCATAGCTGTTGGAAAGGTAGTAGAGTCTGCGATCAAGGGCTTGAATATAATTAATAACGGCATTAGATAATCTATGAATAAGATGCCTCTGCAACTTAAGAATACTTGAGAGTTCAGAAACTGCTATCTCCCCAGCAGCGGAAGGTGTCGCTGCTCTGATATCCGCAACCAAATCTGCGATGGTAAAGTCCGTCTCGTGACCTACGGCTGATATAACAGGGATTGCGGAATCAAATATGGCGCGGGCTACCTGTTCCTCATTGAATGCCCATAATTCCTCTATAGATCCGCCACCTCGTCCAAGGATGATAAGGTCAATATCACATCGAGTATTTGCATAGTAGAGTGCGGAACTAATTTGAGTTTTTGCAAACTCACCTTGCACTGATACAGGAATAACTAAAATATCCACAGTGGGGTTTCTTTGAGTTATGACCTTGATCATATCGTGAACTGTCGAGCCTGTATGGGAGGTAATGAGGGCGATCTTATTAGGATAGGCAGGTATAGGTTTTTTGAATTCCTGGTTGAAAAGACCCTCTTCATCTAATTTCTTTTTTAAAGCCTCAAAGGCCAAATGCAACCTGCCAGCACCGCTATCCTTCATATCTTCAACATAAAGTTGATATTGGCCTTCCCTAGAATAGAGTGAGATATTGCCCTCTACTATCACCTCCATACCATCCTCAGGGGCAAAAAGGAGTCTTTGATTATTAAACTTAAAAAAAACACACCTTAGGCGAGCAGTGTTATCCTTAAGAGTAAAATACATATGACCTGATGAATGGAATTTAAAATTGGATATTTCACCCTTTATCCAAATTTTTCGTAAGATAGGATCCCTATCCAATAGGTTTTTAACGTACTCGTTGACCTGGCTCACGGCCAGCACTTGATTATTCATTATGATAGGCCGCCTGCATAGTATTTTTCAGAAGCATAGTAATAGTCATTGGACCAACCCCGCCGGGAACAGGTGTAATCCAACCCGCCTTGTGACAAGCCCGTTCAAAAACAACGTCACCTTTCAGTTTTCCATCAACTCTAGTAGTACCAACATCAATAACGATAGCCCCTGTCTTTATGTATTCTTCGTCTATTGTTTCAGGGCGACCCATGGCAATGATCAAGATATCGGCACTCCTTGCCAGTTCCTTTAAATTTTGAGTTTTGGAATGGCATATGGTTACAGTTGCATTTTCGTTTAAAAGCATTATTGATACGGGTTTTCCCACGATATTACTACGTCCCATAATTACCGCATGTTTCCCCATAATATCCTCGCCTGTTTCTTTTATCAGTGCTATAATACCCTTAGGCGTGCAGGGCTGAAATCCTTTTTCACCAACGAAAAGCTTGCCCATGTTGATAGGCTGAAACCCATCAACATCCTTTTTGGGATCGATGGCGTTTATGACGACGCTTTCATCAATATGTTTCGGCAGGGGTAATTGCACTAATATACCATGGGTATCCTTGTCATTATTCAGTCTATGGATTTCACTTAGGAGTAAGTCCTGGGTCACATTACTATCCAGGCGAATAACTTGGGATCCCATACCTATTTCTTTACAGGCTTTTTCTTTGTTTTTAACATAAATTGAAGAAGCAGGATCATCACCTACGAGGATGACGGCCAATTTTGGGATAAAGCCTCGAATAGGGGCCAGTCTTTGTATATCTGATTTTAGTGAACTTTTAATTCTTGTTGCAATCTCTTTCCCGTCAATAATCTTTGCCCCCATTTATCATGACCTCCTTAGACGTAGATATTTTAATATCGATTCTGTCGGTTTTGCTGTCTACTATTCAAAATGACCATCTTCATTATCAATGAGTGATTCTGACCTTGTGAAGTTGCCTAAAATACCATTAATAAAAGCCCCGGATTTTTCATTACCAAATTTTTTAGCCAATTCCACCGCTTCATTAATGGATACACCAATGGGTATGTCCTTCCGATATAGCAATTCATACATTGATAGTCTAAGTATGGCTAAGTCAATCTTTGCCATCCTTTCCATCGTCCAGGATTTAGCATATTTTTCGATAAATATATCTATAGCGGGCTGCTGCGAACCCATAGAAGACAGGATTTGGTTTATGTAATTTTCATCCCTTTCATTGAGTTTAAATTCTTCAATGAGACTCTGTAGGGATTCTTGGTGGTATTCCCCGGCTATATCCTTTTCATAGAGGAGCTTCATCAAGACTTCCCGTGCAATTTTTCTCGACATCCATTTTCCTCCGGATGATTCTTGTATAATAAGTCATAATTATCTGGTACGAAACGCTATCTGCTATTTGTACCTTTTGGTAGTATTTTATCCAAAAAGGAGATAAACCTTTCTTTTTTATCGGTCATGCCCCCTAATAGGTATCCTATCAATATACAAAGTGTTAAAAATAAGGTTTTCCAAAATCCAATTAGAATAACAATTAGACCAAACAAAAAACCCACTAATACGCCAATTGTTTTTCCCTTGTGGTCAATAAATAGATTCTTCAAAGAACCTTTAAGCATTTAACCCCCTCCTCACTGCACTTTTGGCCTTGGTTGCATCGTGGAAAGGCTTTCAATATATATATAAACATTCTGTACTGGAATCCCTGAATAACTTTCAATATAGTCTTTCACTTTTTGCTGAATTGCAACTGTTAGTTCGGGCAAAATTACATCAGGCATTATGGATAGTCTGAGCTTTATTCTAACCCCATCCTCTTCAGTTAAGACGTTTACTCTAAGGTCTTTGATTTGATCAAAGCTATGGACAGCCTTCTGTGTCATAGCTTCTAAAGTATTTATCGAAACATGTATCATACCAAATTCGGAACGTTTCACCAAAGCACCGGATGGAGTCTTGGGGCGGGAATTAGCGTAAAACATCCTGATGCCCAAAATAATTAATAATAAGGATATTAAAGGTGCTATAATAAAAAATCTCCAGTCCAGCTGAATGGATTCAATAACACCGCCAATTTGTTCCAAGGTAACAACATTAAAGCCTATTGCAATAGTAGATCCAGCTATTGCAATAGCAATAAGCAGGATTAGTATTGTCTGCAGGACAAAAAGCAAACGATCAAAAACTGTTATTCTCATACAAACGATCCCCCTTTTCGGAAAGTAAAGTTTTGCTAATATGCTCCCTAAGTAACTGGAGTCAAGGGTCTATTGTTTGACGTTCCCTGATTCTTTCGTATCCTTGATAAATTCTATGCCCTGTATGTATATATTAACTTCGACAACTGATAATCCTGTCATGGTTTCAACAGACCGTTTAACATTCTCTTGTACATTCCAAGCAACCTCTGGTATCTGGACACCATAATTAACTATCATATAAAGGTCAATGGCAGTTTCTTTTTCACCTACCTCAACTCGCACACCCCTGGTAGGGGTCTTTTTGCCGAACTTTTCTACAATCCCGGCACTCATTGAAGCCACCCCATCGACCTCTAAGGCTGCTAACCCAGCAATTGTAGCAACTACATCATCAGCAAAGGTGACCTTACCGTGCTCGTCAATTGACGTATTCAATGCATCCTCCTTCAAAAAATTCACCTCCTCAATATTAGAACCTGATAAGAAAAACTATGTTAAAGTCTAGTATATTATAACAAAACAATTATTCTTTTACAAACAATTTGAAAAACATAAAAAATCTATGTATACAATGATTAAATTTTTAAACCGTAGTTACATAGCAAAAAACCCCGTCAGGGATTTTTAACTGGGTCTATTCTTCCTCATCAATTTGATTTATTGAGTCTGCTAAACCAAATTCATTAAGGACTTTAAGTTCGATTTCTTCTTTGATTTCTTCATTGTCTTTCAAGTACTGCCTTGCATTTTCTCTGCCTTGGCCTAATCGAATATCACCGTAAGAATACCAAGCACCGCTTTTGTTTACAATATCTTTGGAAGCGGCCAGGTCTAGTATGGAACCTTCTTTTGATATACCCTCACCATAAATTATATCAAATTCTGCTTGCTTGAAAGGTGGAGCTACTTTGTTTTTTACAACCCTTACCCTAGTGCGATTTCCAACCATTTCTATACCTTGTTTTAAAGTTTCAATCCTGCGGACATCTAAACGTACAGAAGAATAGAATTTTAAAGCCCTGCCACCCGGGGTTACTTCTGGATTACCAAACATTACGCCAACCTTTTCCCTAAGCTGATTGATAAAAACGGCAACAGTATTTGATTTACTGATTATTCCAGACAGCTTGCGTAAGGCTTGGGACATCAACCTGGCTTGTAAGCCGACGTGGGAATCCCCCATCTCACCCTCAATTTCAGCTTTTGGAACTAAAGCGGCAACAGAATCAATAACAACAACATCTACAGCACCGCTCCTGACTAAAGCCTCAGTAATTTCCAGGGCCTGCTCTCCTGTATCGGGCTGGGAGACTAGTAAATTGTCAAGGTTAACCCCAAGTCTTGAAGAATAACTTGGGTCCAGGGCGTGTTCTGCGTCAATAAAAGCAGCCGTTCCACCCATCTTTTGTGCTTCAGCAATGACATGAAGGGCTACGGTAGTTTTGCCTGAGGATTCGGGTCCGAATATTTCTACAACTCTGCCCCTAGGTAACCCTCCTACACCCAAGGCAATATCGAGATCCAGGCACCCAGTAGATATTACCTCTACATTCAGGTGGGTACCTTCTCCCAATCTCATAATAGATCCCTTACCAAACTGCTTTTCGATCTGTGTTAAGGCCATATCCAGTGCGTTCTGCTTTTGCTTTTGCATGTTAACCCCCCAGGCTTTGCCTGGGATCCACCTACCTTTCCTATAATTGCGATAAGTCACTCGAGATCGAACACTTGTTCTTAGGTAATTATATAATAATTAAAATCTTAAGTCAATATTTACCGAAAGTTTATTTTGCTGGTAAATCAAGTATTAATCTTCTGATAATATCAAGGCTTTTATAAGCCGCGGATTGCTGTATTCTTTTCCTATTTCCAGCAAAAACAAAACGGTAGACCTTCAGATATCCTTCGCGGTTTGCTATAGATATATAGACTAATCCTATCGGTTTATCAACTGAACCACCACCAGGTCCAGCTATACCTGTAATGGCAACTCCAATATCAGAGGTAGTAGTATTGAGAAGACCCATAACCATTTCCTTAGCTGTTTCCTCGCTAACAGCGCCATATTCTTTTAGGATTTCTTCTGACACACCTAAACGTTTAATCTTCGATTCATTACTGTATGATATGACACCTTCTGTAAAGACCTTGGATGCCCCAGGAATTGCGGTTATTTTTTGGGCAATCAGTCCACCCGTACAGGATTCGGCGACTGCTAAGGATAATTTCTTTTTAGTGAGGGAATCGACAACAACGCCCTCCAATGTATCGTCATCAATACCGTAAATCATATCCCCTAATCTCTTTTTAATTAACGATTCAACGGGCTCTATCAATCGGGCAGGATCATCATCGTTGGAGGTTTTTGTAGTAAGTCTCAGCGCTAGCCCATGGGAACTTGCTAAAGGGGCTATGGTCGGATTGGTCTGACCCGATATTAAATCCTTTACCTTTTCTTCCAGGAGAGCCTCCCCTATGCCATATATTTTTATGACTTTAGAAGTAATTCTATCCCTGCTCTTATTCTGTAGGAAAGGCATGACATAATCTTTGAACATCGGTATCATCTCCCCCGGGGGTCCTGGGAGGATTACAAAAGTATTCCCGTCATCTTGAATAATAGTTCCAGGCGCAGTACCATGGTTGTTCGGAAGAACCATAGCATTAGGTGGAAAATAGGCTTGTTTGTAATTATTATCTGTTGCTATAAGGTCTCTCTTGGCAAAAAACTCCTCTATTGCTTCTATACTGGATTGGTGGGGCATTAGTGGAATGTCCAAAAACTCAGCTACAGTTTCCTTGGTCAGATCGTCCATAGTTGGGCCTAAGCCTCCAGTAGTAATTATCAAATCTGCCCTGTTACAGGCAATAGTTAACGCTTCTTTAAGCCTAATTCTATTATCACCAACTACGGTGTGATAAAATACATTTATCCCCAATAAAGATAATTGTTGGGATATATATTGAGCATCAGTGTTTACAATTTGTCCTAGTAGAAGCTCACTACCAACATTTATAATTTCCGCGTCCATAAACTGGCCTCCTGAATTCCTAAAGCAATTAAATACTACTTTTTAGTACCTGATGGTTTTTATATACATAATCTATTCCCGATATTATCGTTATTATCGTTGCAATATATAGTGAAACTTTATCAAAGGGAAATCCAATAATTCTAAAAGGAAAGTTATCAATAAGTATAGCCACGATTGATATAATCTGGACTAAGGTCTTAATCTTGCCCCACCAGCTTGCGGCTATCACGACCCCCTCAGATGCAGCAACAACACGAAAACCCGTTACAATAAATTCGCGTACAATAATGATTATAGCAATAACTGATGAGATTCGTCCCATTTCAACTAAAACTACCAAGGCGGAGGTAGTCAAAAGTTTGTCTGCCAAAGGGTCGAGAAATTGACCCAGTTTTGTTACTTCATTCCTTTTTCGGGCAATATGTCCGTCCATACTATCTGTACTGGCTGCGATTACAAAAATAAAAGCCGCAACATATTGATGATATGGAAAATCTAACAATAAAACAATTACAAAGATTGGTATAATAAATATTCGTGTAAAGGTAATTTTATTTGCCAAATTCATAGTAATCCCCCAAGTCTTATCTTTTCCTCAATCTCCATACAATTCATAAAATTCTTCCCTTGTAATAAGAACATTTCTTGGCTTACTGCCATCAAAACCACTCACAATACCCCTTACTTCCATTTCGTCGATCATACGCGCTGCTCTCGCGTAACCTATCCTTAGCCGCCTTTGTAGCATAGAAATGGAGGCTTGTCCCGCATCGATAACTATCTCAACAGCCTGGGGCAAAAGCTCGTCACTTAAATCGTTGGACTGTTCGTCTTTGCTGACTGCTATCTCTTCAGTTAAATCTATATCATAGGCAGGTGATTCATGGGAGGCTTTAATATAGTCTACCACAGCGGCGATTTCTTGTTCTGAAATGAAAGAACCTTTGACCCTGATGGGCTTACTGGCATCCATGGGATAGAACAACATATCTCCATTTCCTAATAATTTCTCTGCCCCACCCATATCCAGAATCGTTCTGGAGTCAGTATGAGAGGAGGTCGCAAAAGCAATTCTAGATGGTATATTAGCCTTAATTAATCCTGTAATAACATCTACGGACGGTCGCTGGGTAGCAATAACCAAGTGTATCCCTGCAGCCCTGGCCATCTGAGCCAATCTGCATATAGAATCCTCCACTTCATTAGGCGCTACCATCATAAGATCAGAAAGTTCATCTACTACTATAATGGTCTGGGGTAATCTGTTTTCTTCTGGAACTTGAATTCCGTTGTTATATCCGTGAATATCTTTAACCCCTTTATCTGCGAATAACTTATACCGAGATACCATTTCCTGTACTGCCCAATTTAGTGCGCCAGCGGCCTTCTTAGGATCCGTAACAACAGGCACCAAAAGATGGGGGATCCCATTGAAATGATTGAGTTCTACCACCTTAGGATCAATAAGTATCAATTTTACCTCTTCAGGTGAAGACTTGTACAGGATGCTGGTAAGCAGGCTATTTATACACACACTTTTTCCCGAACCGGTAGCGCCGGCTATCAAAAGGTGTGGCATTCTGGCTATGTCAACGACCATGGGTTTTCCAGCTATATCTTTTCCCAGTCCAAAGCAGACCTTGGAGGGGTGGCAGGTAAAAGCCTCAGATTCCAATACTTCTCGTAGTAACACAGGAGAAATGTCTTGATTTGGCACTTCTACTCCAACAGCAGCTTTGCCAGGGATAGGAGCTTCTATTCTCACACCAGAAGCGGCCAGGTTAAGGGCAATATCATCAGAAAGGCTTACTATACGGCTTACTTTTACACCTGGAGCAGGTTGTAACTCATATCGGGTTATTGCAGGACCTTTACTTACCTGAACTACCTTGGCTGAAATACCAAAACTCATCAGCGTATCTTCTAGAAGCTTAGCCCTGTTTCTTACCTTCGCACTACTATGCTTTGATTCTTTTTTTATATCTGGTTCTTTGAGCAATTCCAATGGAGGCATAGAATATTCAATAGACTTATCCAGGGCATTATAAGAAGGGGTAATATCTAAATCTTGAGATGGGTCATCAGACGATAGCGCGGTGTTATCATCCTTATTACCCTTGCTGGCTTGGTCATGAACGGCCTTACCATAATCTACAATTTTTATTCCTTCATCTATATATTTTTCTGATTCAGCGGCAGCCTGCCTTCTATCAAAAGCCTCCTTTAGCGATTCCTGATCTTCCCCTGTTTCTTCAAGGGAATTTAGATCAATAATTTCTCCAGTGAAAGCCCTAGTTTTAGGCTTTATTTTCTCCTCACGATTGCGTTGATTCGCTATTTTTTTTTCATTTAGGCGATCATAAATATTTATACCTAATTGTTTAATAGATAGATTTGTCAAGATAAGCAAATCTAAAATGATCACAATGCCTAAAAACAAGTAGCTACCCAATAAACCGAACCATTTGAAGACATAATAGGTTAAAGGTGAGAATATAGCTCCAGTTCCTCTAACTTCAATGCCTTTTGAATAAGAATCGGTGATAAAGGACCAAAGCCCCCCGCTGTTGAATTCTTTAATATAAAATAGATGTATCATTGGGAAGGACAGAACAAAGAAAAATAAAACAAGAAATAGTTTGCTCTTGTTTATTGCCTTGTTGTAGCTTACTACAACCAAGATACCTGTAAATATAATAAAAATAGGCACTATATATGCTATAATGCCAAATAACCCTCTCAAGGCATTACCAAAATGTTTACCTACTTCACCAGCTGATTCTGAATAGACGCTTAGGATAGCGAATAAACCTAGACCAATAATAATAATTCCTATTAGTTCATGGATTCTAGTGTTTTTATTTCGAGTCTTTGTATTTCTTTTAGCCCTTTTTGTCTTATTACCCATGGAATCACCTTATTATTTATCGTCTGCTTTCCCTATCTAAAGGTTAAACCGTGTAAAATATGTCCATTACTATATCGATCTAATTAAACAGCGAATAGATAATAATAAGCAGACCTACCCCCCAACAATAATAAGAAAAATAGTACAATTTATTTTTCTTAATGAGACTTACCAAATATCGAATGGAAAAATAACCTGAAACGGCCGCCACTACAAGTCCAATAAGCATATATTGAATACCAGTAAAGCTATTTCCTGATATAAATGCTTTTCTGCCTTCCAGGATAACTGCACCTATAATAGACGGGATAGATAGGAGAAAGGAGAATTTTGTAGCTAATTCTAGATCAAATCCCCTGAGCAACCCTGTAAAAATTGTAGTACCTGAACGGGACAATCCGGGTATAATGGCTGCACCCTGAAAAAGCCCTACTGTCAGTGCATCCCTCGTTTTTATATCCTTTGCTCTTTTACGGCCTATTGATACCTTACCCGATAGCCATAAGAGAAGGCCTGTTAGAAGTAGAGTGAAGCCTACTACCTTGATAGAAGAAAAGGCTTTTTCGAAAAAGTCATTAAAGGCAAAACCAATAATGGCAGTAGGAATAGTTGCAATAATTATCATAAACATCATTGTCCTATGACCATTACTATTATTTTTAGGGCTGGGCTTTCTTAAACCTAACAACTCACCTAACCAATAAATGAATTCCCGGATCATCTGTATAATGTCCTGCCAATAGAATACAAATACTGCAACCAATGTGCCGACATGAAGTATAACATCAAAAAGAATATCGATATCTTGCAGATTAAAAATTTGTTGAAATGCCACCAGATGTCCAGAACTGCTTATCGGTAAGAATTCTGTTAATCCCTGGATTAAGCCTAACAAGGCAGCATAAATGATTTTCAAAATTTTGTCCCCTTTCCCATAAGTGATATAATCAACATATTTGATTATATCATCTTTACCCCAGCCTTACCACTTTTTTGGTGGGAATTATATCTTGTAAAAAGGAACCGCCATTTCTAAATAGCTAATTTGTTTTAATGTCAAAACCCATCCTGGTACCCGGCTGCAATTCAGGTTTCAGGTAGTCTCTTAAGTCGGTTGAAAATATACGTTGTATCTCAAAGAACCTTTCATCGATGAATCTGACTTCCATTTGAATATTATTAAACGTTATTATTTTCCGATGTTCCACTGTTTCTTTCTGATCCGTCGGATATATTTGTTCAATGGGAACTATTGAATGAATTATAATCGCTATCCTCCTCCTTCTTTTTTGAAGCAATTAATTCTTTTAATTTTACAATCGCTTTGTTTAGCCCCCCTACTTGATCAATAAGACCTTCTTTAACGGCTTCTTCCCCGATTAAAACTGTACCAATATCGTTAGCCAATTCGCCAGTTCTGAACATAAGCTCGCTAAATTTGGGTCTGGATATTTCACTATGCCTTATTATAAAGTCAACCACCCTTTCCTGCATCTTATTGAAATACTCATAAGTTTGTGGGACTCCAATGATCACCCCAGTCATCCTTATAGGATGAATAGTCATCGTTGCTGTGGAAGCGATAAACGAATAATTTGTACATACGGACAACGGCACCCCTATACTATGACCTCCCCCGAGAACCAGGGAAACCGAGGGCTTAGACATGGTGCTAATTAGTTCTGCGATAGCCAAGCCCGCCTCAACATCGCCCCCTACTGTATTAAGGATTAATAATATTCCTTCAACTTCTTTGCTCTCCTCAATAGCTATAAGCTGAGGAATCAAGTGCTCATACTTTGTTGTTTTATTCTGGGGTGGTAAGACCATATGACCTTCAACCTGGCCAATAATAGTAAGGCAGTGTATGTTATTAGGCTGGGATTGGGGAAGCGACACTGATCCGTACTCTTTTATATTTTGTCTGGAAGACTCCTCCGATTGTTTAATATCCCTATTTTCTGCATTTGAATTGTTTTCTTGTGGTATCATTTGCACCGTCCATTTAATATAAAATATAAATCACGCTTCTATTGTTTCCTTATTAAAAAAAATAAGTCCTTTCGGGACTTATTAAAAATTCACTGGATTTCCTTCTTATACAGTTCAAATTCTTCATGTAGGGCAATAACGGCTTTTGAAGTATCTTCACCCTTAACCAAACAAGAAATGGTAGTATGGGAATCCGCTGTCTGTAAAATCTGTATATTGTTTTTGCTGAGGGCGGTCACGATAGCCGACATGACCCCAGGCACCCCTCTCATTTTACCGCCTACAACTGAAATCTTACTGCAATTTTCTAAGATGGAATATCGGCATTTGTTATCTTTTAGTATATGCTGCGCCTCTTTTTGTTTGGCACCCTCAATGGTGAATATCATTTTATCGGGTAATATGTTTATAATATCTATACTGATGTGGTTATCAGCCAGTTTCGTTAAAACTTTATTATTTTTAGTTGGATCGTCCTGAAAAATTGTAACTTGTATCCTATCCGCAATATGTGCTATGCCTGTTACCACCTGTTTGGATAATATTTGTTTTGAACTTAGCGCCCCATCATACTCACAGGATATAATAGTACCTGGGGCAGCATTGGATGTATTCTTGATAAACAACGGTATATTATCCCTTATCGCATATTCAACCGCCCGGGGATGAATAACCTTGGCACCTTTGCTAGCCAATTCCAGAACTTCAGAATAACTGACATGGGAAAGGACGCAGGCATTGGTTACTATTTTTGGATCTGCTGTCATAATCCCATCCACATCTGAGTAGATTTCTACTGCGAAAGCAGACAGGGCTCCAGCCAGAGCTACTGCTGTTACATCGCTTCCACCCCGTCCCAAGGTTGTAAAATCCCCATTTTCGGTTACTCCTTGAAATCCAGCAACTATGGGAATCCTACCTTTAGCAAGGGAATCCAGTATTCTGTCAGGCCTAACATCTAATATATCAGCTTCCATAAAGTTGGAATCTGTTATAATCCCAGCTTGCCCGCCAGTAAAGGCTCTAGCCTCATAGCCGCGGGCTTTTAATGTATTGGCTAAAATCACCGTTGAAATAATTTCGCCGCAAGAAATAAGTAGATCCATCTCCCGTGGGTGCACATCTTTGCAAATCCATGAGTTCATCTCTAATAAGGTATCGGTAGCATAGGGATCCCCTTTTCTTCCCATAGCCGAGACAACAACTACGGGTTGAAATCCGCCCCTTTTTGCGTTAATTATTTTGTTTATTACCTGGTTACGCAATTCTTGGGTGGATAATGAAGTACCGCCGAACTTTTGGACAATTATTTTCATGTCCTTTCCTCCTACAATAAAGCAATGGGATCATTCTAACAGTTTATAAGATCTCTGCCATATATTTAATAAACAATTATCGCCTAAAGTATCAAAATAATATAAAATACTAATCAACGATTTTCAAGCTAAATTATTGTTAGTCGTGATAATAATATAGCCAAATCCATAATAAATCAATGAAATTTTTCTTTTACAGATCCATTTTACGATAAAACACCTTTTTTTTCATGACAGCCTTTGTACATGTTGTTGTATTAAACTGAAGAAAATTATTCTATATCAATAAAGGCTGTATTTGTCTCCCATTAACGGCTTCCGCCATAGTCGATAAAAGCATTTCAAATTTTGCAACCAGCGAATTACTCTTTGTACAGGGTTCATCCTGACCGAATGGGACAAAATAGAAATTTTTTCTGTTTAAGAGCGCCCCAATATTCCTTGCGTTGGCACCTAAACCGTCATTGGTAGCTATTGCAAGAACAACTGGGTTATTGTTTCTCAAATGCGCTTTGCAGGCCATAGTAACAGCACTATCTGTAATCCCATTTGCAAGTTTGGCCATAGTATTACCCGTACAAGGTGCTACGACCATTATATCCATTTTATTATCTGGGCCAAATCGCTCTGCATCTATAATACTGTGTACAATATTTTCACCAGTAATCGACTCTATAATGGTTCTAAATTCACTGGCAGAAAAAAAACGTGTATCCCAAGAATAAGCTGGTTTCGAAAAAACAGGCACTACATTTGCCCCTTTAATGACCAACTTTTTAATTTCAGGTATTATTGTTTCAAAAGTACAAAAAGATCCACATATACAAAAACCCACCTTTAACCCTGCTAAATCCATACTAATACCCCCGTTTAGAATTTTACCTTACCTTCCCTAACATTTCCCATAATGACCTTATATATTATTTCCGCTGCGCTTTTAGGGGCTACTTTACCCGGGAGTCCAAGGGAAAGGCATGCCTCTATGCCTAATTCCTGAGCCGCTGCAAAATCTACTCCCCCTGGATAGGAAGATATATCAATAATTATTGTATTTTTATTTAACCTGCCTAAGGAGGTCTCTTCCAATATCAGGTGGGGAACCGTGTTAAAAATAATATCCTGAAATGGAAGGCATCTGTCTAAGTCATCTAGATGGAGGGCTGTATATCCATTCTCCGATATCCAAGCCAGATCCTCCGTCTTTCTGGCCTCCACAGTTACTTTTGCGCCTATCCCCTTAAGCATTCTTGATAGGGATCTACCTATCCTGCCATAACCGAGGATTAGGATATTTGATCCGTGGAGGGTAAAGTTTGTCATCTCCATAGCCTTTTGAATAGCCCCCTCAGCAGTTGGTATGGCATTTAAAATAGCAAAAGTTTCGTCCTCTACAATATCAAAATAGTGCAGTTCTTTTTTATGCGCCAATTCTGAAAAGGACTTGTCTGCTTTCCCCAAGATGATAAATGGTCTATAGTTCCCTAGGCTTTCCGCTATATCTGATAGCCTCACCGAAATTCCCGATTTCTGTATGGTGATATTACCTTGTTCATTCCTATAAGGTATAGGTAATAATAGCAAATTACAGTTGAATAGAGCAGGCTCGACTTTAGTCCATACCTTGGCTTTGGAATCAATCAATTCGTCAAAGCCCAAGATATTAACCCTGTGTCCTTTATCCAATAAAATATGGATCAATTCAACTTGGCGCTGATCCCCACCAATGACAGAAAAAGTTAACAGATCGTTCATTTAGATCTCCCCCAGAAATTAGCCCAGACTTCGGTTCTTTTTAGTCACGCCCTGGGATTTATTTAGATATTTGTTACTATAGTATGAATAGAAAGACAATAGAGTGCAAAAAAAGAGGGGCAAGTACCCCC
>JAAYSJ010000164.1 GCA_012518395.1 Clostridiales bacterium | reverse complement strand
TACTGAGGACTATACACTTGAAAACTTATCGGCTGAAGATATGGTTGTGGAAGGGATTTACCCCTTTGCAGGCAGCTTTGATGAACTCAAAGAACAAATGCCAACTATCAAAGTAAATGATGTGGCTGTTACCCCTGCCTTATATCCCGGAGGATATGCAGGGGGTTTTACGGGGATCCAGGGAGCAGATGATCCTGAGGGCAGCGCAAATATTTTAAGATTGGATTCATGGGAGGGCTATAAAAAACTTTTGGAAGATGGAAGCTACCTTAAAAATGCCTTAGAAGATTATCCAGAGTTTACTCAAAATGTGGCTGTATATAAATTTACAGGCTTTGAGGCACCCTCAGAAGAATTTGATGCCGCAACCCAGGCCATCTCCTTTACCATCGATCCCGAAAAAACCATTATTTTGCTATATGGTTTTAACGGCGGTGAATATGGCGAAGACGGATTCAGAAGATACAGCTATTTTGTACCAAACGGGATTCGCAGAGAGACCGATGAAAAATATATTATCGTAATGGGAGAGGATATAGGGGATTATGTACTGCAAGGCTATAAAAACGGAGGTTGCGAAGAGGGGAATGAACTTGATGGTGTATCTGTAACTATTACGCGTACAGAGGAGAATTTATCAAGTGTATTCTCAAAAATCGTAGATAATTTCTTTGCGACATATGATTCCGATGAAGAAATACCTGTGGCCAGAGATATGTTTTTAGGGGCAATGTCTGAGTTTATATTAGAGTACGGTGTTCTGTCAAACTCCCCTAAAGATCGTTATGAATATGGAATGCTGGAAGATATTATATCCGAAACTAAATTTCTGGATCGGGTATTTTATCTTAAGTTCCCCATAAGTATACCCGCAGGAGGGGATACCTCTATAGCGATCACCCTGCACAAGAATCCGAGCTTTGATTTTCACTGTTCTGGTTCACAAAATGTAGGAATCCAGGGCTATGATATGGTAACCCGCCTGGGGAGTAATCTAGAGTTCATCGGGATGACTGCCTCTCTCCGAAATACAGATTCGATCGAGATCACTAACCAGAACTTCGGATTTGATTTAGAGAATGGGATTGATAAGGTTACTTTAAGACAGGAGATTCCTCATTATTATTTAGAGATTAAACCTGTGGAAAAGAGTGACCAAGAGGGAGACTAACATTGTGACGCTCATATTTTACCTGTGCATGATCAGAATATGAAAACTGAAATCCCACAATGGGTATTTATGTTGGGCATAAAAAAGGACTATCGATTTAGATTTATATCCGATAGTCCTTTTGGCTTTAAGCTTTACGGTAAACACCTTTAAATAAGATTCAGGTGCCGTATAACATATAAACTTTAATAGCATAACCAATAATGGTTTTATGAAAATTAGGATTTCTTGGCTAACATAGATTGAACCTTATCAAATTCTTCTTTAATTTCCTCACCAGCCCCACCCGTTAATTTGCTGACTACGAATATTGCAATCAACGCAAATACGAAACCGGGGAGCAGTTCATAGATTTCAAAGATGCCACCGCTTAATTTATTCCAGACAATAGATGTTATACCACCAACCAGCATGCCCGCGAAAGCCCCATGCCTGTTCATGTTTTTCCAATAGAGAGAGACCACTACGATTGGTCCAAAGGTCGCCCCTAGGCCGGCCCAAGCATAAGAGACTAAGTCAAGAACCTTGTTATCTGGGTTGAGCGCCATTATAAAGGCAATTATGGAGATAATTATAACTGAAACACGTCCAAAGATGACCAGCTCTTTATCACTGGCTTCCTTTCTAAAAAAGATTTGATAGAAGTCCTTGGTCATAGAAGAGGATGCCACAAGCAGTTGGGAATCTACAGTACTCATAACCGCGGCTAAGACAGCAGCCAGGAATATACCGGCTATGGCAGGATGGAAAATAGATTGAATCAATATCATAAATACTTTTTCCACACTTGTTCCTTCAAGGGGGGAATCTTTTAAATAAACCATCCCGAGAACCCCTATTAAAACCGCGCATATTAAGCCTACAACGACCCAGAAAATTGCTATCCTTCTGGCTTTTTTAGTTTCATTGGCATCCCTCATAGCCATAAAACGGGTTATGATATGGGGCATACCAGGATATCCTAAACCCCAAGCAAGTAGTGAGGCTGTAGCCCAAAACCCCAGGGAACTTCCATCTGGGTTCTTAAATAGGTTAAGGACATAAGGATTAATGGCTTTAGCGGAAGTTATTGCGGTCTGACCTCCGCCTATGACCGAGATAGCTCCTAAGGGAACCCCAACTAAGGCTATTATCATTAGAATTCCTTGAAAAAGATCTGTCCAACTAACTGCCAGGAATCCCCCCAAAACAGTGTATATAAGGATAACCGCGCAACCCAGAATAAGACCGTTTATATAACTTAGACCGAATACTGTATTGAAAAGTACTGATGCAGCCACAAAACCCGATGCGGTATAGATGAGAAAAAACAATACTATAAAAAAGGCCGAAACGACCCTTAGTATTCTGCTTTTATCTCTAAATCGGTTTTCAAAGTAATCAGATAACGTAACGCTATCTCCGGATACTTCTGTATAAATCCTAAATCTTTTTGCTACAAAGGTTCAGTTAAACCAGGTACCAATGGCAAGGCCGATACCAATCCATCCGGCTGATACACCGGCAAGGTATGCGGCGCCGGGCAGACCCATTAAAAGCCAGCCGCTCATATCGGAAGCCCCTGCGCTAATAGCCGCAACTAATGGGTTTAAGTTCCGACCGCCAAGCAGATAGCCGGATAATGAATCATCATCCTTGCTCTTCCTATAAAAATATACCCCAATGACTAACATAAAGACTAAATAGAATAAGAACATTACAACTGTAGATCCGTTTACATTGTTTCCACCCATAATAATCCTCCTTAGCATTAGCAAAAACTAGTTGAACTCGTTGAATTCCAGGATAAATATATTTATAAAATATATAAATAGGCTGTATAAAAGCTGGCTGGCCTATTTGAATATCAATGATCCAAGGCCATAGCGAATTACAAATCTTATATGTATTCATATATATACAATGAATACATTATATGGAGCATTATTATACATGTCAAGCTAGGAAAAGGGACAGCTACACCATAGAAAAAGCATGCATAGATTGAAGGGAAGTGGGAATAAACGATAAAAATTTATTTAATACGTTTTTCCCTTTTATTTTCCCATAACTTGGGGTATATATATTGTAGGTACAAAAATATATTAAAACGGAGGTATTCCATGAGTTATAAGATAACAGACTACTTCCCCGATGAAATAATACACGAAAGAGGAGATACATGCATTACCTTGTATCAACCCACATTCAGACATAGACCAGAAAATCAACAAGATATCATTCGGTTTAAAAACTTAGTTCGTAGGATTCAAAACTCTTTATTACAAAAACATTCTGCCAGCGAGACGGATCTTTTGCTAAAGCCATTTAAGGATATGGCACAGGATAGAGCATTTTGGAATAATGCAAAAGATGGGCTGGCTATTTTATCAAATAAGAATCGAACAGTCGTATATAGGTTAAATACCCCTGTCAAGGAATTAGCAGTCGTATCCGATAGTTTTCATATTAAACCTTTACTAAGAAAGTTTCAGTCTGCCGATAGATATCATTTATTAGGCATAAATCGCAAAAAATTTGTGCTATATGAAGGCGACAGGTATGGCTTTGAAGAAATAAAACTAGGCGATGATATCCCGACAACCATAGAAGAGGTTTTAGGGGATCGATATACAGAACCGCATTTAAACCCCGGAGCCTATGGGGGTGTTGGAGCAGCGCCTATGTTTCATGGCCATGGGGGCAGGAAGGAGGAAGTGGAAAAGGATACGGAAAAGTTTTTCAGGTATGTAGATAAGCTTGTATTGGACAAGTTTTCAAATGTAGATCAGATACCATTGATACTGGTAGCCTTAGAAGAACACCACGGTTTATTTAGGAGCCTATCAAATAATCAATATTTAATAGATAAGGGTATTAGAAGAAATTATGAGACACTAACCGATGAAGAAATTAAAGATGAGGCATGGAAGGTGATAGAGTCCATCCATTTAAATCAGATTCAGCAAACTGTAGACAGATTTAGATCCAATTGGGCCAGATTTTTGGCATCTGATGATCTTTCCCAAATAGCTAGGGCGGCTATTGAGCATCGTGTAGAAACATTGATGTTGGAAGCAGACAATATACAACCTGGGAAGATAAATAGGGAGACAGGTGAAATAGTACAAGGTGATTTAATGAACCCGGAATTTGATGATGTCTTAGACGATCTAGCCGAAATGGTGCTAAATAGCAAAGGCGATGTGGTAGTATTAGCTGCTGATAAAATGCCAACTGATACCGGAGCAGCAGCAATCTACAGGTTTTAGAGGAGGCTCTTCATAAAGCGCTAGGGTCTACAAAGAGTTAATGCTTTGGAAAAGGCATCCTTCTAGGGTATATTTAAAAAATTTCGTAACATCATTGGCAAAATACCACCATGAGAATAGTACTCCACCTCTATATTGTTATCCAGCCTGGCAATTACATTAAAATTCAGGAAGGTTCCATCAGGCCGGGAAACGGTGACTTCTAAGCCCTTATTTGGATAGAGGCCACCAGAAACGCCAGATATAGAAAGGGTTTCATTTCCTGTGATCTTAAACGTATTATAGTCTTCCCCGGGAAGAAACTCCAGGGGCAGTACACCCATCCCGATAAGGTTGCTTCTGTGTATCCTTTCAAAACTTTTGGCAATAACCGCTTTAACCCCTAGAAGAGCTGCGCCCTTAGCGGCCCAGTCCCGTGAACTGCCGGTACCGTACTCTTTACCAGCAATTACAATCAGTGGGGTATCTGTTTCTTTATATTTCATAGCGGCCCTAAAGATAGATAGGACTTCGCCGCTGGGGATATGCTTGGTATAGCCGCCCTCCACATCGGGAACCATTCTATTTCTGATTCTGATATTTGCGAAAGTGCCCCTCATCATAACTTCGTGGGTTCCCCGACGGGAACCATAAGAATTAAAATGTTCTATTTTAACGTTTTGTGAGGTTAGGTGGTTTCCGGCATCAGAGGTCTCCGGGATGCTTCCGGCGGGTGAAATATGGTCTGTGGTAACACTATCACCTAATATGGCCAATATATTTGCTTCTACAATATCTTCCACCTCGCCTGGATATTTTTGCATATCGTCAAAGAATGGGGGCAGCTTAATATATGTGGAGGATTCGTCCCAATTATAAATATCCCCAATGGGTGTGGGCAGACTATTCCAAATGTCATTGGCATGAAAAATCCCTTTATATTTGTCTGTATAAAGTTCAGGCTTTACGTAATTATCGATCATCCCTTCGATTTCATCGGCATTAGGCCAAATGTCTTTCAAATATACAGGCTCATTTTTATCGTTATATGCAATAGGTTCGGAACTAAGATCGATATTCATCGTACCTGCTAAACCGTAGGCAACAACCAACGGAGGGGAAGCCAGGTAATTCATCTTTGTTAGAGGGTGGATCCGGCCTTCAAAGTTGCGGTTGCCACTCAGTACCGCAGCCACCGTTATATTATTTTCTCTAATTGTCCTATCTATCTCATCCGGTAGGGGGCCGCTGTTGCCTATACAAGTGGTACAACCATAACCCACAATATTAAACCCTAGTTCTTCTAAGTATGGGAGCAGACCTGAATCCTTCATATATTCTGTAACAACCAATGAGCCTGGGGCAAAACTACTTTTAACATATCTGGGCTTTTTTAACCCAAGTTCTACTGCTTTTTTGGCCAGAAGTCCTGCACCGATCATAACATAGGGGTTTGAGGTATTTGTACAGCTAGTAATGGCTGCTATAACAACTGAACCCGGTTTTAGCGCTATGGTTTGTCCATTCTCGTATTCTACTTCAAAGGTCTCATCAATTCTACTTTCTTCTACCCCGTATCCGCCTTGCTCAATAGGAGAAGTTAAAATGTTAGAAAATGATCTTTTCATATCCCTAAGAGTAATTCGATCCTGAGGCCGTTTTGGACCTGCCAGGCTGGCCTCTACTGTAGAGAGGTCAAGCTCAAGTGTGGAAGTAAAAACAGGCTCCATGGAATCCTCATCTCTAAACATCCCCTGGACTCTATAGTATTCTTCCACCAATGATATTTGATCCTCACTTCGGCCGGTGGCTCTTAAATATTTTAAGGTCTTATCATCTACAGGAAAATATGCTGCAGTAGCTCCATATTCCGGGCACATATTGGAAACGGTGCCCCTATCCTCAACGGTAATATTGCCGACGCCTTCGCCGTAAAATTCGATAAATTTTCCTACCACACCTTCATTCCTTAAAATATCGGTGATGGTAAGGACCAGATCCGTTGCAGTGGCCCCTTTGGGGAGTCTTCCTGTCAGCTTAAAGCCCACCACTTCTGGAACTAAGAAGTAAAGGGGTTGCCCCAGCATACAGGCTTCAGCCTCAATACCGCCCACGCCCCAACCCAAGACGCCAATCCCGTTAATCATAGGGGTATGGGAATCGGTTCCAACAAGGGTATCTGGAAGGACAACATCTTCCCCCTGTATCTTTCTTACAGTTGCAACGCTGGCGAGAAATTCTAGATTGACTTGATGGACTATCCCGACGGAAGGGGGAAACACCCTGAAATTCGAAAAGGAATTTTGGGCCCATTTCAAGAGCTCATATCTTTCTTTATTTCGCTCAAATTCTTTATTAACATTAAATCGAATGGATTCATCGCTACCGAAAGAATCTACTATAACTGAATGATCTATAACAAGATCCACGGGGACAATGGGATTGATTTTTTGGGGATCTCCGCCCATTTCCTGCATCTTTGTTCTCATAGCGGATAGGTCAACAGCCACTGGAACCCCTGTAAAATCCTGGAGCACTATCCTGGAAGGTATAAAGGGGACATCTTCGCCATTGCTTTTGCTGGGCCAAGAGGCTATTCTTTTTATGTGATCCATTGTTACCCGCTTGTCGTCATAGTTTCTCAAGGCTCCTTCCAAAAGTATTTTAATGGAATAGGGCAACCTATGAGTATCTCCTATGCCAAATTCCCTAAGGTCGGTAATATCATGGTATACAAAGTCGTCATGGCCAACCTTTAACCGTTTTTTATTAATACCAACTATATTCTTCATATGATTGCCCCTTAATACTTAGATTTTATAAAACAATTTTATTTTTACCAATAATGTGCTAGATATTATATTTAACCGCAACTATTAATATTAAACATGCTTTCACGATATGCTTGTTAATAATAGTGGGCTTACCTGTGAATTAAATGTGGAATGCACAAGTATCCATATCATATAAAAATTACGAATGTATTTGTACAAGCTATAATACAATTAAGTATATATTGCGATAAAATCAATGTAGGGCAGATCATCCAAGGGGAACAGTCCATGTCTATCTTTAAGGATACAAGGATTCTGGCTGGTCAAGTCATCGGAATGACCGGCGCCATTTCTGACCCATATATGAAAAAAACGCTTTAATTATAAAGGAGTAGGTCAATGTCAGATTATATTCTTGTGATGTAAATATAACCAAAAAGTTTCCGGATGTTACCGCCCTGGACAATGTTACCTTGCTGGTTAGAACTGGGGAGATACATGCCCTGGTTGGGGAAAATGGGGCGGGGATGTGATTGGGGCAAATGGGCTATAAGACGTTTTGTATAGATAAAGTGATATACTATGGGCTATAATGTATTAACAGTGATTGATGGAAGGCGTTAGAAAGGAACAAACAAAATGATGGGTTTGGGGACAATAATAAATACAGGGGCTATTTTAATAGGGGGCTTGTTAGGAATTCTTTTAGAGAACGCTATCCCTGAAAAAATACAGAATACTTTAATTAAAGCCATGGGCATATGTGTACTATTTTTGGGAATTAGCGGGGCATTACAGGAGATGCTCACTGTTGAAGGCGAAAAACTCACAAGCAGTGGCGGCATGATGGTTATTATAAGTTTTATTCTTGGTTCCTTAGTAGGAGAAATTATTGATATAGAGCAAAGGATAGAACAATTTGGCGCATGGCTTAAAAGAAAGACAAAAAACGGATCGGATGCAAAATTTATTGAGGGTTTTGTTACTACATCTTTAATAGTTAGCATTGGGGCAATGGCTGTTGTAGGCGCAATACAAGATGGCCTTTGGGGCGATTATTCCTTATTAGCGGCTAAAGCAATCCTTGACTTTATTATAGTTATGATTATGGCTGCATCTATTGGGAAAGGTTGTGTCTTTGCAGCTATCCCAGTAGCGCTTTTTCAGGGCGGAATAACAATTTTGGCCGGGTTTATCCAACCTATAATGACGGATCAAGCAATGCCCAACCTTTCTTTAACCGCCTCAATTCTGATTTTCTGTGTAGGCGTAAACCTGGTTTGGGGTAATAGAATAAAGGTAGCGAATATGCTCCCTTCTATATTGTTTGCAATAGTGTTGGCTTTCTTGCCTGCTTTCTTATGATAAACTGTTTCCATAGGGACTATGACCAGGGTACCCGTCCCCATTGGTCACCCATTGGTCACCCATTGGTCATCCATTGGTCAACTTAATCAAAAAAGTTTTCGATATATGCGATAAAAGTGGCTCCTCGTGCATTAGTATAATGACAGGGTGATTTTTATGATATTTTTATTTTCGTCAGTAGCAGAGGGAATATCCGGGAATAAGGATTCCAATGGGATCTATGAAGGCTTGATTGCTGAGATGGCTACAGGAAGCATACAAGCTCTTGAATTGTTGTACCAAGAAACCAAAACTGCAGTTTACGGTTTTGCCTTATCAATAATTAAAAACCCTCAGGACGCGGAGGATATAGCTCAGGACACCTATGTTCGTGTTTTCCAGGCAGCGAAATCATATAATCCCCGAGGAAAGCCTATGGCATGGATACTGACTATTACCCGGAATTTTTCATTGATGAAACTAAGGAGGAACCCGGAAGCCACCTTTGAAGACTATACTATCGAACATGGAATACAGGATTTTTCTGAAAACACTATAGATCGAATTGTTTTAAAGACTGCCTTTAGGGTTCTTTCCGATGAGGAAAAACAGATCGTTATGCTGCATAGTGTTGCCGGGCTTAAGCACCGGGAGATAGCAGAGATAATGAAGATTCCCTTATCAACTGCACTGTCAAAATATCGGCGTGCCCTGTCGAAATTGAAAAAGGAGTTGAGGGAGGAGAAACCATGAAAATGACCAATTCGAGTTTGGAACGATGCATAAAAAATGTTGTGGAAAATGAGACCCCCGATATATTGGGCAAAATTCTCCTCCGGATCGAGGAAGAGAAGGGAGCCTGTGATATGGTAGATTATAGCGTTGATTATATTGAAGAGGCAGGTCTAGAATCTAAGGCAGCTAAGATAGGGAAGACAAGGAATGCAAAAACAATATCATGGACCAGAAGGGTTGCAAGTATCGCCGCATTATTTATTCTTGTGTTTGGGGGATACTTCGGGTATGTGCAATTGGCTACAGAATCCACTATCAGATTTGATGTAAACCCGGCTATTGAGTTAAAGAT
>JAAYSJ010000018.1 GCA_012518395.1 Clostridiales bacterium | reverse complement strand
TGGAAATGGCGGATATAATGGCAAAAGGCATAATAAGACAGTTTGGAATTAAATATTAATTATTGCAATATAGTGCTTTTTGTTATAAAATAAAATATGATGAAAATTTAGTAAAGATTGATTAAAGGCATAAAGCCTGTATTCAATAGGAATGTGCAGAGTAGGCATTGTGCGTTAAGTGTTAGGGGATGGGAAGTTGCCCCTAAACGAAGGTTATTACCGCGGTACAAATGCTGCATCCGCTGCCACATACAAAGGTATCTTAAGCACCATCCCCTTTTTGATGTGGACTATTTTGCCATTCACAAAATTGGGAGGTGTTTTTTTTGAATAATCAAATACGAAAAATTTCATTGGCCGGGTTATTTATAGCACTAAGTGTCATATTAGCACGTTTTCTTGCAGGGGATATGATAATCGGCGGTCTATCTGTCTTAAGAATCAGCTTTGGACCGATCCCTATCTATTTAAGCGGTATTCTTTTGGGCCCTGTCCATGGTGCAATAGTCGGAGCCTTGTCTGATGGTTTAGGCTATATAATTAAGCCCCTGGGACCATATTTTCCGGGGTTCGCCCTCAATGGTGCTTTGACTGGATTGATTCCCCCCCTGCTTTTCAGAACTTTCAAAGGAAGACAGTCCTGGCTGGGGTTAGCTCTAATAGTAATCATGGTGGAGGCCTTGACCTCAATGATTCTCACGCCGTTATGGCTCAGCATCATGACGGGAAAGGCCTTTATTGCCTTTTTGCCCTCCAATATAATATCCAGAGCCTTTCTAATACCAGCTTATATTATTACCCTAAGACTGGGGCTTAAGTATTCAAGGCGTATGATTCCGTCTCTTATGTGATAATGCTTATTCCCTTGCCTTTAGATCGCCGCTATCCATATGGGTTGTGGTTTCTTTCCATACTTCTTTAATTCTTTCATTAGCGGCGGAATCGAGCTTCCCATCCATAAAATCGCGGACTGGAAGTATTCTATAGTGAAGTTTATCATCTTTGGTAAATTTATAGACCCAAGTGGGAATATAGTCTATATCCCCTATGCTTAAGGTATCATTATCATAATCCTTTATCACTTCCAAATTCATAATGAGGCCGCTGTCGCTGTAATGCATATACTTCCCATATTGTCGGGATTGGTTTGAGACTATATTCCCTAAAGAATATATTACGAATACGTCCTTTTCACCTTGATCGGGATTCGATATCTTTTTATACTCTGCCGGCTGTATAACATGGGGATGGCTCCCGAATATTACATCAACACCCAGATCAAAAAGTTTGTCTGCCATGTCCTTTTGCCATTCATTGGGGTTTCTCACATATTCCTCGCCCCAATGGGCACAAACAATTATAAATTCGGCTCCCTCGCCCTTAGCCCTTTGAATGTCCTCACCAATTTTTGGGATATCCTTAAGATAACTTACCATATATTTTAGTTTGTCCTGATTAACGGCACTTTCCATTCCGTTGGTGCCATATGTACAAGCCAGCACGGCTACCTTAATATCGTTTACATCCAATATCAAAGCCTTATCCCTTTCTTCTTGGGAACGAGCCGTACCGGTATGGTAGATCTCATATTCGTCTAACTTGTCCAGGGTGTTGGTAATGCCAAATTCAGTACCATCCAAACAATGATTATTGGCAGTTGTCAAAACATCAAAGCCTGCCCACTTAAGAGCACTGATCAATGATTCCGGACTTCTGAATCTTGGGTAAGCCGTGTACCCGATCTTATCAGTGCTAATGGTTGTCTCAAGATTGCCTATAGCGATATCAGCCTCCTCTAGATATGGCTTGATGTCTTTGAATACCTCCGTAAAATCGTAACTGCCGTCCGATTGTTTTGCTGCCTTTAATTGGTGAGCATGCACCATGATATCGCCTACAGCGCTTATTTTTAGACTAGTTGTTCCTAAAGGCTGGGGGGATGGCGGCGGTTCTTCCACTGCATTAGGTTTATTATCGGGCTCGTCCCCTACCCTATCCCCCCCTATCGGCTGCTCCAATACAAGCGTTTCTGGTTCCTTTCCACCCTCAAGCTCTTCTTTGTCTGGTTTTTTTCCTTCGTATTCAAAGGAATAACCGAATAACCGGGAACATCCTGTGAATAAAAGGATGATCAAAAAAATGGATATAAGGGTCTTAATTCTGACACTTTTTCTAGGCATATTCGTTACCCCCCTACTAAAATCTGTTAGTAAGATAACCTATACTATTCAAAGCAACTACCGCCAATGAATTCTCGTAATATTGAATTGTTTGGTATGTCGTCAGAGTCTAGTTCGATAAAATATTTCATAAACTTTTTTAAGCGATTGACCTCTGTAAAATAAACATGATCCTCATTGAAACCATTCAGCAATGGAAGGATATAAGGCTTTAATACTGCCAGCTCATATATAAGGGCTGTATTTAACATAATATCTGCCTGTTCCTGAAAGGGAAATATATTCTTTTCTTCCCCTCTTCGGACATTAGGCCACATACTCAGAGTTTCCTCCGCAGATGCTCCTCTAAACTGATGATCCCTGACTATCCGCCTTATAAGCCGGGTATCAGTTGTTGGTATACGATTATGATTATCAATGTTGAGCTGGGTCAAGGCGCTTATATATATTTTATACTTATTGCTTTGGGGAATCATGGCTGTCAGTCTCTCATTTAGCGCATGTATTCCTTCGACAATTATCAATTGATCCTTAGATAGCTTTACTACATTCCCTATATACTCCCTCTTCCCTTTTTGAAAGTTGTACCTTGGAATTTCTACTTCTTCCCCTTGGATCATAGCTGTCATCTGCTCATTAAACAGGTCTATATCTATAATATCTATGGATTCTAAATCCCGCTCACCGTTTTCATCCAGGTGAATATCTTCCCTATTCAAAAAATAGTCATCCATGGAAATGGGAACCGGATCAAAACCGTGAACCATCAGCTGGATCCTAAGCCTTTGGGCAAAAGTAGTTTTCCCCGAAGATGAAGGTCCCGCGATAAGGATCAGCTTTAAGCTATCCGAATGGGTCTTGATTTCGTCGGCTATCCCTGCAATCTGGTTTTCTTGATGGGCCTCACATATCCGTATCAGGTCACCGCTTCTGCCTCTTTCTATCTTATCATTCAGATCTGCAACATTTTCCACCTGTATGCTTTGGCTCCATTTTTCAGCCTCCCGAAATACCTTGTACAGGTTTGGGCTGTCTTCAAATTCCGGTATCAAGCCCTGGGATTCGGTGGTAGGGTGCCTTATAATTATCCCTGGCAAATAAAAGGTCAACCTAAAATTCCTAAGGTATCCTGTGTCGGGAACCATATATCCATAGAGATAATCCGTCATCCATCCACACCTGTAGATATTTATTGTATCCTCAGGTCGGTATCTAAGGATCTCGACTTTATCCAGAAATCCCATCTCCTTGAAGATTTCAATAGCGTCCTCCCTGGAAGCTGCATATCTCTTAAAAGGCTCCTTCTTTTCGACTATCTCCTTCATACGGTTTTCAATTCTTCTAACTTTGCTGGGGGTCAGGGCTGCTTCACAACGAACTTCACAATATAATCCCTTACTAATAGAATGCTCTATAGACACACTACAGTGCGGGAACAACTCCTTGCATGCCCTTATGAATATAAAAGTCAGACCTCTTATATACACTCTGATACCATCTTTTGAAGTCAGGTCGATGAACTCCACCTTACAATCTTTATCAAGCCTATAGGTTAATTCCTTAATTCGATTGTCTACCTTAGCAGCTACTATCTGAACTGATCGAGTCAGACCATGGATAGCTATCAATTCTTCGATTGATATGCCTTTTTCTGCTTTATAATTCTTATTTTCTATAGTGACATTTACAAAGTCTTTTACGGACATTAAATAATCAACTCCTGTTGTAATCTTTTTTCTGTAAAATATTTCATAACCATTATTATACTAGCACAAATTTAGTGTTTTAATCAATCAATAAAGCTGGACTTTATATATCGTTCAAAAATAACTGGGTCGAAGATAGATCGTCCGCCTATTACAGTAATAAAAAGCCAACGATACGAAAAGTATTTCTACCCTGTAAAGGTGAGATACTATATGAAACGATGACTTTTAAGGTGCGTGATTAAATGAAAAACAATAGAATTAATATGGTATTAGCCATTGTTTTAGCCTGTTTGTTTTTGATCTTGATACCCGGGTGTAATAAAATATTTAAGGAGCCCGATAAAAAACAAACGAAGAAAGCAGAAGATCAAAAGAAATCTCCGCCTAAGACTCTTACAACCCTTGAGAAAACAACTTTGATGATGATTGAGGATATTCAAAAAGCGGAGGATGAATTAAAGGAGCAAATGCAGAAAAAGCAGACGGGTCAGCAGGCAGGGAAAAAAGGTTCAGAAGGCGGGAATCAAAAAGGGGATGCAAAACAGCAGGGCGAAGACAATAAACAAAATGAAAAAAAGAAACAGAACGAAGACAATAAACCTGAAGAAAACGGCAAAAAGGAAGAACAGAAAGATCAGGACGAAATGACTCTGAAAATAGATTGGGCTAAAATGGAGAAACAGGCTGAAAAGCTGCAACATTCCTGGAACAATTATGTTAATACAGCCTCTAAGGACGGTATATCTGCCAAATTTATCAGCGGCTATGAGGCTCAACTTGACACTTTAACTACCAAGGTAATGGATAAAAATGACGAAGCATTACTGGAGGATGCAAACGATTTATATAAATACTATCCAAAGTTTTTTGATCTTTATAAGCATCAGGCACCCCCTAATATTAAGGATATGAAGTATTATATACGCAAAATAATTATTGATAGCGAAAAAGAACAATGGTCACAAAAGGATGAATCTATAGATGCCCTCAACCTTGCCTGGGAAACCGCCAAATCCCGTATGGAAAAACCGGATAGGGAACTAAATAAAAAGATAGAAACTGCCATTAGCAGTTTCACACGTTCAGTCAATCAAAAAAATAAGTATTTGATTAGAATCAAGGGGGATATACTTATGAAAAATTTGGAGGAGATAAAATAGGATCAGGCCTCTATCCATTCTCTGGCTCGGATTATCGCCTTTTTCCATAGCCTGTATTTTTCCTGACGGAGGTCATTGTCCATTTTGGGGACGAATTTTTGCTCTTCCTTCCATATCTGGGAGATTTCCTCCTTGTTAGTCCATACCCCCGCCCCCAGACCAGCCAAGAATGCCGCGCCCCTGGCTGTAGTCTCAATGTTTTCGGGCCTTAAAACAGGAATATCTAAAATATCAGCCTGAAACTGCATTAGAAAGTTGTTCGCTGAAGCCCCGCCATCAGCCCTGATTTCAGGTATATCTATATTAGATTCCTTTTCCATAAGATCCAAGACGTCCTTCGTTTGGTAGGCTATAGACTCGAGGACTGCCCTAACTAAATGGTTTCTGTTGGCGCCCCGGGTCAACCCCAATATGGCTCCCCTGGCATAGGGATCCCAATAAGGAGCGCCCAGCCCTACAAAGGCCGGTACTGCATATACGCCACTGGTATCTTTCACAGCCATGGCCAGATCCTCAGTTTCTTCTGCGCTTTTAATTATTCCCAACTCATCTCTTAGCCATTGGACAGCTGCCCCAGCGGAAAATACGCTTCCCTCAAAAGCATATTCTGTTTTGTTATCTATGCTCCATGCAATAGTAGTTAAAAGACCGCCGGAAGAAATCTTTTTTGATCCGCCGGTATTCATCAGAATAAAGCAGCCTGTTCCGTATGTATTCTTCACCATACCTTCCCCAAAGCATGCCTGACCAAAGAGGGCAGCATGCTGATCGCCTGCAACACCGGTAATGGGTATTCTCTTTCCCAACCATTTGTCATCAATACTTCCAAAATACCCGCTACTATCCTTCACTTCAGGTAGCATGCTACGGGGAACCCCGAAAATTTCCAGAAGTTCTTCATCCCAGCTTAGCTTATCAATATTATAAAGCATTGTCCTTGACGCATTAGAATGGTCGGTAACATGGCCTTCTCCATTGGTAAGCTTCCAAATAAGCCAGCTATCTATAGTGCCGGCCAACAGATCACCTTCCGCCGCCATAACTTGCGCCCCTGGCACATGATTGATGATCCAATGGAGTTTTGTGGCTGAAAAATATGCATCTACTACAAGACCAGTCTTTTTTTGAATAATTTCTTGCATTCCCTTTTTCTTTAGTTCCTCACAAAAGTCAGCAGTCCTTCTGCACTGCCAAACTATTGCATTATAAATGGGCTTGCCCGTATGACGATTCCACACGACGAGGGTTTCCCTTTGGTTGGTAATACCGATAGAGATGATGTCTTGAGGAAAAATATTGTTGTTTTTCAAGGCCTGTCTTACTGTAAACAATTGGCATTCCCATATCTCCTCCGGATCGTGTTCTACCCATCCCGGGTGTGGATATATTTGGTTGAACTCTTTTGACTCCTTAGCTACGGTTTGACCCAATTTGTCAAAAACAATAGTTCTACAGCTGGTTGTACCCTGATCTAATGCTAAAATGTATTTATTCCCCATCTAAAATTCCCCCTCGTTAGCCAATTTTCAAATTTCCGTCTGGAAAAAACTATATATGTTGCTGAAAGAATCTATCATTTCAAAAACGGTAGGGAACGACCCCGGTGTCGTTCCGGGTTCCTGTACCGTATATATTGGCGGAACGACACAGGGGTCGTTCCCTACTTTTTTACATAATATAAATTATAGCACGTTATCCAATCCCTTCCAACACCCAGCTGAATTTCCGAAATTCCGCCAATAACTGTCATTTTGCTGATTATTCGCCTTTTTTCCCCTTTACTAGGCTTCTATAGTCATATATGAAGTATTTGCATCAATAAAATAATGAAGAAATGTAGAAACTATAAAAGCATAAAATCCTAAAATAAATTTGCAGCGTTATTCTACGGATTTGATGCTTGGTTTTTTATTTATAAAAGATCCTATTTACAGCATCATCAAATAACTGCAAAGGAGGTAGAATACCTTGAAAAAAAGAATATGGCTGTTTGCAAGCGTCGTTCTGCTTATCGGTGTGCTTCTGTTATCGGGTTGTTCTACTGCTAGACGTCCCATGACCCCGACTCCGGGGCCAACAAGGACAGTGCCAGGTCCCACCAGGGTAACACCCCCAACGAATCCTACACCGGGGCCAACAAGAACTACACCGGATCCTATGGGAACCTTCCCATCTGAGACACCGGGGCCGGGCACCACCACACCGGGAATACCAAACACGACGGGTCCAGGAACAATGACTCCTGGTTCACCGGGTCCCGGTACAACAAGTCCTGGGACAATGAACCCCGGTACAACAAGACCCCGTACAGCGACACCAGGCGCAACCCCTGGCACGATCCGGCGTACTGGAACCGGTACCATGGGGAATAGGGCAAAGGCCATCGCTAATGAAGTAGCTAAGGATAAGAATATAAGGAAAGCCAGTTGCGTTATAACTGGAAACACGGCCTTGATCGGGGTAGAATTTGAGAAACAGTATAAAGGAAAGGTCACAGATGCAATAAAGAAATCCGTCGACAGGCGGGTTAAAAAACTCGAACCTTCTATAAAAAAGGTTTCAGTTACCGCTGACCCGGATATTCTAAGCAGAATAAGAAGCATTGCTTCTGATACAGAAAAAGGTAAGCCCCTAACCGGCTTTGCCGATGAGATTGAAGAAATTATCAGAAGAATCAACCCCTCCTAGTAGGGCAAGAAGATTATCATAAAAACGGCGGGCAGATAAAGATTTATGATGCCCGCTGTTTTGTATATATAAAAAATTCCGCCAAAGAATTGCAGTAAAACACAGCAATCTATCGGCGGAAAGTTAGGTTTGGCATTTTTATGTTTTAATATACACTTCTCTCTACATAGTGAGTATGCAAAAGGTCATGAGCCTTAGAGCTGTTGGGCTCACCTAAATATTCTTCATAGAGTTTCTTGATGGAGGGATTTTCATGGGATTTTCTAATGGGTAAATCCCTATCTTCATCGTAAATAGCTTTAGCCCTGACTACCTTGGGATCCTTCTCCATGTATGTTTTTGCCTTTACAATGGGCTGTCCGCCTCCGGTAACACATCCCCCTGGACACCCCATTATTTCAATAAAGTGATATTCTTTTTCACCGGATTTTATCTGTTCCAATAAGGCTTTGGCATTAGCAGTCCCATGGGCAATGGCTGCCCGAATAGTCATGTCGCCCAATTCAATTTCCGCTTCTTTTACCCCATCTATTCCGCGTACAGCATGAACCTCTATATTTTCCATAGGTTCACCGGTCACTACTTCATAAACTGTTCGCAATGCAGCTTCCATAACTCCACCGGTAGCACCAAAAATAACACCGGCACCCGTAGAATCTCCAAGGGCAGGGTCGAAATCACCATCGGGTAAAGCTAAAAAGTCTATACCCGCCTCTTTAATCATCTTTGCACATTCCCTGGTCGTTAACACCACGTCTACGTCAGGATGACCGTTAACGCTGAGTTCAGGACGTTGTGCTTCAAATTTCTTTGCGGTACAGGGCATAATGGACACCACATATACATTTGCAGGATCCCAACCATTCTTTTCGGCGTAGTATGATTTTACTACAGCTCCCATCATTTCATGGGGAGATTTGCAAGTAGAAAGGTTATCTAAGAATTCCGGGTAATAATGTTCACTATATTTTATCCAGCCTGGGCTGCAAGAGGTGATCATGGGCAGTGTTCCGCCGTTATTGATTCTATTTAATAATTCCGTTCCCTCTTCCATAATGGTAAGATCAGCAGCAAAGTCTGTATCAAATACCCTGTCAAAACCCAATCGTCTTAAAGCCGAAACCATTTTCCCGGTTACTCTTGTGCCCATTTCCATGCCGAATTCTTCACCTAAAGCAACACGGACAGCGGGTGCGGTCTGAACCACTACATGAAGATCGGGATTATTTAAAGCATCCCATACCTTCTCGGTATCATCTTTCTCCCTTAAGGCACCTACAGGACATGCTACTATACACTGGCCGCAGTTTATACATGGCACATCATTTATGCTCATGTTAAATACCGGCTCTACCATGGTTTCAAATCCTCTTTCTGTGGCTCCTATTACCCCAATACCCTGCACGTTATTACAAACAGCTATGCAGCGTCTGCAAAGGATACATTTATTAGGATCCCTTTCTATAGAAGGAGAAAATGAATCTATCGGCTTATCATAACGCTCGCCCTCGAAACGAATGTCATCAACTCCAAGTTTTTGGGATAAATCCTGTAATTCGCAGTTCTGGCTTCTCACACAGGTGAGACATTTTCTATCGTGATTTGACAATATCAATTCCAGACTGATTTTCCTGGCTGCCCTGACCTTCGGTGTGTTAGTCTTTATGTTCATACCGTCCCCTACAGGAAATACGCAGGAGGCCTGAAGGGATCTGGCGCCTTCCACCTCGACTAAACACATACGGCATGCGCCTATCTCATTTATATCCTTAAGATAGCATAGAGTGGGTATATCAATATTAGCCAGCTTGGCGGCTTCCAAAGCCGTAGTACCGGCAGGAACTTCGACCTCCACTCCATCTATTCTAACCTTTATCATTTCCACGGTTTTCACTCCTCTAAAGTCCTGTACTACCCCTTTACAATGGCTCCAAACGGGCATTTTTCTAAACATGCTCCGCATTTAATACAGATTGATTGATCGATATTGTACGGCTGTTTTTTCTGTCCGCTAATGGCATCAACAGGGCACACCCTGGTGCACAAGCTGCAGCCTTTGCACTTATCTTCAATGATAGTATACTGAAGTAACGCATCACAGACCCCTGCTCTGCATTTTTTATCCCTTATATGCTCCTCGTATTCTTCACGGAAATATTTTATTGTGCTCAGGACTGGATTAGGCGCTGTCTGCCCAAGACCGCATAGGGAAGCTATCTTAATTCCTTCACCTAATTCCTCCAGCTTTTCTATGTCGCCTTCTTCGCCTTTACCCTCAGTTATCTTGTTTAATAACTCTAGCATCCTTTTTGTCCCAATTCTACAGGGCGGGCATTTACCGCATGATTCCTCCACAGTGAATTCTAGGAAAAACCTGGCGATATCCACCATGCAATTATCTTCATCCATGACTATTAAGCCACCTGATCCCATCATCGAGCCTATGGCAGCCAAAGAATCATAGTCGATGGGGGTATCCAAGTGTTCTACAGGAATGCAACCCCCTGAAGGCCCACCGGTCTGGGCAGCCTTGAAGGCCTTGCCCTTGGGGATTCCCCCGCCGATGTCGTAGATAATTTCCCTAAGTGTGGTTCCCATTGGAACTTCTACAAGCCCTGTATTATTTATCTTTCCACCTAAGGCAAAAACTTTGGTGCCTTTACTCTTGTCGGTTCCGATTTCCTGCAACCATCCAGAGCCTTTTAAAATAATTTGAGGTATATTGGCATAGGTTTCCACATTATTTAACAGGGTAGGCTTTTCAAACAAGCCCTTTACTGCGGGGAATGGAGGTCTCGGTCTCGGTTCCCCCCTGTACCCTTCAATGGATGCCAATAACGCAGTTTCTTCACCACAAACAAAAGCTCCGGCACCAAGCCTTAATTCTAAATCAAAGTCAAAACCTGTTTCTAAGATATTATTACCCAAAAGCCCATATTCACGTGCCTGACCAATAGCCATAGTCAGCCTTTGAACAGCAATTGGATACTCTGCACGTACGTAGATGTATCCCTGATCCGCGCCTACTGCATAACCTGCAATGGTCATGGCTTCTATAACTGCATGAGGGGCACCCTCTAGGATGCTTCGATCCATAAATGCACCGGGATCACCTTCGTCTGCATTACAAGCAACAAATTTTTTCTGACCCTCAGCCTTGGAAGTAAATTCCCATTTGAGCCCCACAGAAAAGCCAGCACCGCCGCGGCCTCTCAGCCCTGATTCTTTTATAGTGCTAATTACTTCCCCTGGTGTCATTTCAGTCAGGGCCTTACCCAATGCCTTATATCCGTTAAATGCAATATATTCATCAATATCCTCAGGGTTTATGACCCCGCAATTCCTCAAAGCCAATCTTTTCTGCTTTTGATAAAAGGGTACTTCGTCTAAGGATTTAATGTCGTGTTCTTCTGTTATGCTGTCATGGTATAATAAATGTTTTACCGTTCTACCTTTAACCAAGTGTTCCGAGACGATTTCTACTACATCGTCCGTCGTAACTCTGCTGTAGAAGGCCCCTTCCGGATATACTATGACAATGGGTCCTACCTCGCATAATCCAAAACAACCGGTCTGGACCACCAGTATCTCTTTTTCTATACCTTGTTTTTTTAATTCTGCGTTAAATTGTTCTATAATATCTGCTGAGCCTGAGGAATGACAACCTGTTCCCCCGCACACCAGAACATGTGAGCGATAGAAATACATATTTTCCAACCTTCCTGACCATTAATGAATCTTTTCTGCAGCCCCTATAGTGTATTCTGTAACGGGTGAGCCGTTTACCAGATGCTCGGTTACCACCCTCTCCACCTTTTCAGGTGTCATGTTGACATATGTCACTTTCTCTTCTCCAGGATAATATACCTCAACCATTGGCTCATATCGGCATACACCGATACACCCTGTCTGGGCAACGGTTATATGCTGTATTCTTCTATCTCTGATCTGATCTATAAGGCCTGTGAGGACATTTCTGGCTCCGGCAGCGATACCACAAGTAGCCATTCCCACTACGACTCTGATGCCGTTTCTGTCTTTTCTAAGATTTATGGCTTCTAGGGTTCTTTGCCTTATCTCTTCCAATTCCTTCAATGTTTTCATTACGAGACACCTCCATCGATTTCTTTAAGCCCATCCCTGATATAAGTTTCTATCCATCCTATAACGTCGGGGTGTTCAAGGGGGATTTCCCCCATTATTTCACGGATTTCCCTTGTATCCAGTGTAAAGATGCCGCTATCGGTCTTATGACAGTATACAAAATCAATCCCTGGATTGCACATAATCAAAGTTGTAACGGTACTATCAAGCCTTCCAAAAGGTGGACGATCAACGTGTCTCAACAAAAAACCTGACTTGAGCTTTGTCCCCCTACCCGCTGTCGATTCTATAGTCACATTACCTTGGCATCTTTCCACGGCTGCTACAAAAAGGGGTATACCTAATCCTACTTTTCGCGTAGTCCGGGTAGTGTAGAATGGATCCATTACCATTTTAATAGTCTTGTCATCCATGCCCCTGCCATCGTCTGCAATGTCTATACTTAGCCAATCTCTTTTTTCATTCTCATGTATATCGATCTTTACGAGACCAGCCCCTGCCCTTATAGAGTTCTGTACTAAATCCAGCAAAAATAAGGACAAATCTTGCATATATCAATCCTTATACTTTTTAATGATTTCTTTTATATCTCCAGGGCTTAATCGTCCATAAACATCATCGTTGATCATTATAATAGGTGCTAATCCGCATGCCCCTAAGCATCGGGTAGCGTCTAAGGTAAATAAACCATCCTCTGACGTTTCGCCGGATTTTATATTGAGTTCCTTGGATATCTCGTCTAATATAGCTTGGGATCCCTTTACATAACAGGCGGTACCCATACATACGCCTATCTTGTATTTACCCTTGGGTTTTAATGTGAATTGGGAATAGAAAGTTACAACCCCGTAGATTTCACTGACGGGAATATCCAGTTCTTTGGAAATGTACTTTTGTACATCCAATGACAGGCAACCAAAGATGTCTTGGGCAGCCTGCAAAACCGGCATAAGCGGCCCTTCTTTGTCCTTCCACTGATCGATGACTAATTGAAGTTTTGAAAATTTTTCTTCGTTCTGTTTTAAAGTTACCGCTGACATCTGATTTCCCCCTCAAGGAAAGTTATAAACTAAAAATAACCCTTCTATAAATAACCAGGATTAGTCTAACATATATATCATCCATTGTCAACATTTTAACGTTATTTTATTAACAAATATTTGTATATATATAATCTGTCAATATTCCCTAATATTACCTGCATAGAATTCATCAATAATACAGCTTTACCGTTGCTATACGCATATGAATAGATAAAACGTTCGGAAATAGATGTTAAATTATTGTCACCTGGAATGTTTTAATGTGTTTACAATTTGGGAAATAGAAAGATGATCTACAGTTAAAAAGCTTTCCCTTTCTAAGATTTGCCATAGATAATGGGCATCCGAAGAAAAAAGCATCCTGTCATTGGGCAGATCCATAAAATGTTTGTTATTGTTTTGGCTTATTTCTAGCATCCCAATACCCAGGTTCTCTGGGATGAAACCCAATTGTGAAATGATGCTATAAGAGGATCTGTCTATATGGGCCGGGACAACAGCACCTTCCCTTTTTTGAACTTCGTCCAATACCTGATCCAAAGACATATCTATGGAGGATATGAGCATATATTGCCTCTCTCCCACAATCTCGTCCTTCTCATCTATAATTAATTGGTTTCCGATCACCTTTGGGTCATTTTTAATGTTCGGCAATTTATCCTTTATTATATCCTCGAAATCTAACAGCTTGTCCACCTCGTTAAAATAACATAGAAGATGAACTTCCTCCCTTGTCTGAACCTCTATCCCCGGTACAACAATAATACGATCATCTGCTGCTTTTATGACTGCTTCTATATTATCGCAGCCATTATGATCGGTTATTGAAATAGCATCCAGTCTTTTTAACAAAGCCATATTAACTATGTTATTCGGGGTCATATCGTCTTCTGCACAGGGAGATAAGGCTGAATGTATGTGAAGATCTATAGCAATCTCCATCGCTATCCGTCCATTCCCATACCGTGGAGCCTGCCTGCTATCTCAAAAGCTGATAGGGGCGAAGACAGAATAACTATTCCTTCTTCATCAGCCTTTTCTATGGTATTCGGTTCAATGGGTATATCCTCCGGTATAATGATACAGGATATTTCCAATAATACAGCCACAGCGATTATATTAACATGGGTCTGAACAGTTATCCAAAGCCCATCTTTGGGTCCTTTAGCCATAACGCGACTTAAAAGATCACCGCAATATCCCCCTCTAACCTCTTTTTGTAAAAGTTCTTTTCCTGTTACCAATGTATTTGGTATCACGTTTATAATATCATTTATCCTCATAGGGCTCTTCCTCTCCTTTTGCCCTTCCTTCCCTGCCGGTTGGTACACTATCTGACAGCTCTATCATTTCCTGGGCCAATATTCTGACCTTCTCTTTTAACTTAATTATACAATCAAATTCTGAAGCATATCCTCTTACAATATCTTCGGCAAAGCTCCTGCAACTGGGTGAACCACAAGATCCGCAGTCCAATCCCGGAAGGTCTCCATAAATCCGCTCCATCTCTTCCATCTTCCTGATAGCCATGGATATATTATCATCCAATTTCATAACGGGTTTTGGCAGTATATCCTTGTCCAACCTCCAGTTATATATTTCTATAGCATCATCTACTTCCCGGGGGCTTAGAGGCTTTGGCGATTCCATTTTATGAATTAGTTTTTTTAGCCTGGTCTGGGCTACAAAGCTGTTTTCAAAAGCCAACGGACCGCCTACACACCCGCCTATACAGGCCAAACCTTCAAAAAAGTCCAAATCAGATAATCTATTACCTTCAATTTCTTCCAAAACCTTTATAACGCTGTCAATTCCGTTCACCGCCAGATGGTTGTCCATATCTAAGGAATCAACTTCACCCCCGGCATTGGCCCAAGCCACCCCTCGAAAAGTCGCATTCTGAAACCTTCCCGGGACTTTAGAGGGGGTATTCTCCCTCATGACGGTAGATAGAGGGCCATATATATCCAAAATAGATATAGCACCATCCACACTGGATCTGTCAAACCCGACGGGATTTCGGATAGCGGTCATTTTTGCTGCACAGGGCGTAATAAAAAAGGCACCTATGTCCTCTTTAGATACCCTGTGTTTTTGACTAAATTCTTCCTTGGCAATTTGGGCAGCCATTTCCATTGGCGACTGTATATCCGCCAGATTCGGTATAAGTTCCGGAAACCTCACCTGTATCAAACGGACAATGGCAGGGCATGCTGAAGATATTACAGGTCTTGGGCTGTCTGAGTCAGCCATCTGACGTTTTGTGAACTCGGTGACAAAATCTGCCCCCCTGGCAACTTCAAAAACATGATCGAAGCCCAAAGCCTCCAAGCCCACAAGAACCTTTTCTATGTCAGTAATTTTTTTAAATTGCCCATATAGGGTTGGCGCAGGAAGGGCTATTTTGTATTTAAATCGGTTTATAGAAGACAGGGGATCGGTTACTGCTATTTTAGCGTGGTAGGGGCAGACCCTGATACACTCGCCGCAGTCAATACAGCGTTCAGCAATTATATGGGCTTTACCGTCCCGCACCCGTATGGCTTCAGTGGGACATTTCTTTATGCAGTTAGTACAGCCCATGCATTTTTCCTTATCCAGAGTAACAGAATGGTAATACTCCTGCACATTGATCACCTTCTTTTTAAAGCTATGTACTTATGTTAAACCTAGCCTCAAGACGGGTCCCTACCCCAACTTCCGATTTGATAATAAAATCGTCACTACACTTTTTTATGTTTGGAAGACCCATTCCAGCCCCAAATCCTAATTCCCTGGCAAAATCCGTAGCAGTGGAATAACCCTCTTTCATAGCCAATTCAATGTCTTCTATACCCGGGCCTGTATCCCGGGCCTTAAAGGTTATGGCCTCGGGGTCTATTAAAATTTTAATAATGCCCCCTATCGAATGTATGACCATATTCATTTCTGCCTCATAGGCCGCAATAGATACCCTTCTGACTACACCTGCATCTATACCCAATTGCCTAAGCAGCTTTTTAATATTGCCAGCGGCCTCGCCAGCCTTAGTAAAATTCCCAGATTCGATCTCATAAACTTGGATCATGGAACTATTCATCCTATCCTTGCGGGTCATGTAATCCTCCCCCTGAGGCCGCCCTCATAGAGCTTCCCGCAAGCCTCAAACAGGGTGTTTTCCGTGGATAGTAATACGATATCCCGGTCTATGGCCATCTCTATAATATCAGGAGTAGGTATTTTACCCCTTACAAATACTATGGCCGATACGTCCAGCATTTCAGCAGTACGAATTACCTGAGGGTTGTTCAGGCCGGTTAAAAGTAATGTCTGTTCTTTAACGAAGGCCAATACATCACTCATTAGATCTGAACCGCAGGCTGATACTACACGATGGTCAAGAAGCCCCTCCCCTACTATAAGTTGGGCGTCTAATAGCTCTTTAACGGTACCTATCCTCAAGAACTATGTCCTCCTATCCTTTTGTAATCTCTTCTATATATGATTTATATTTAACAATCATATGGATATAAGTATACTTTATTTCCGCTGAAAGTGCTACTCTATCCGACAAACTTTTCATAATAACTTGATCTAGGCTGACGGTTAGCTCAGAAAATAATCCCCTAAGCCCGTCTAATACTGGGTTATCAGTCTGTGAGGCAGAATATTGGGTTAGCTGAGCCTCCTTATCTGTAATCTCGTTTCTTATCTCTTCCACTTTGTTTTTGGCCAATTCAGTTGTTATTTTATTGTTATCCAGATCCCTTATAACGGTTTCCATAGACCCAAACTTATCTTTCAACAGGCTGAAGGATGAACTGATCCCATCGATTTTTTCACTGGCAGCCGTTATCTCCATATCGACCCCCGGGCAATGGAGCTCATATACCTGGGCTTCTATGGATTGTTCCGTTAATTGTTTTTTTACAGCATTGGCGTCCTCTTCGTTATGAAACATCATAGCCATGACCCTTAGAAAATTGTCTTCTAATACATATCCTGCTCCGCCTTTGGTCTTTAGCTGATCTGCTGCCACTTGAGCATTTTCCCTACTGTTAAACGCACCTATTTGTATACCATAGAAGCCTATTGCATCTATACTTAGATTTTCTGTGATCCTGGGTCCCTTATGATCCGGTTCCGCCCCTGTATCATTTTCTATACCTTCATCTGCCAGTTTGAATTCTACGCCTTCTTCACTGTCACCTTCCCCATGTCCATCTATATCCTTTATATCCCTTGGGTTAGCATTATCGTCCCTCTGCTTAGACTCCAGAATAGGCGATACCAGACCGCTAATAAACTTGCCAAATGTCCCTGCCATAAAGAAATACACGCCGCCTAAAATCAGAAAAATTACAATTATAACCCATGCCACCTGTCTTTGGTTTTTCGTCCGCCTAATCCTAGAGTACCGCATGTCCTTCCCTCCCCCTAAAAATTTGGCTTATAGGTCAAAGGCAGCTCTAAACCTGTAGCCAAAATAATAACAATAAGGTCACTATGCTACTACAGCAACCTCTTTCTCTATATTTATGGTAAGGGTTTTTAGTTTATGATAGAATCATTTTATATTCTTGTTGTATGTAGGGGGATCATATGAAATATCATATTGATACTATTCCAGTATGGGATGCTTATAGCGCAAAGCTTTCGTGTCCTTTATGCTATCTTTATCATAAATCGGAAATGGAATATGTGGATTTTTTCCTTGGCGGGTCTGTAATGGAGCCTGCTACCCGAATAGATATAAATAAATCAGGGTTTTGTGGAAAGCACTTTCAACTATTATATGAAGAAAACAATAGATTAGGCCTTGCTCTTATTACCCACAGCCATTTAATTGAGACTATAAAAGAATTGAAAAACCTAAGTAATATGCTCGTCCCCGAACAGAAAAAGAGTCTGTCTTGGAGATTTAAAAGGTGGCTGGGTGAAAAATTTAAAAAATATCCTGCACCATTGTCCCAAATGACCAACAGATTGGATACCCTTCACGAAAGCTGTATGATATGCGGGCGGTTAGAATCCCTTTTAGACAGATATGCCTACACGATTCTGCATCTATGGCAAAACGACGACAAATTTAGGATAGTATTGGCAGCATCTGATGGGTTTTGTCTCCATCATTTTTCACTGATAATGAAAATGGCAAAAAAAGCCCTCGCCCCGAATAAATTAGATCTTTGGGTCAATACGATAGTACCTATCCAACTTAAGTCACTAGATAAAATTGAGGCAGATCTATTATGGTTTACAAAAAAATTCGATTATCGAAATCAGGATAAGCCTTGGGGTGATTCCCGGGATGCGTTGCCCAGGGCTATACAGCGGCTATCAGCCTCACCGATAGAACCGCCCCCGATTTCGGACAAAGTAAACTAAGGGCATTAAACTTTTTATTCCGCTATTTATCATGTATATGGGTTTCCCCTACTCACAAAACTTTTCCAGGCTCACCCCTACACCTTCCAAAATATCTATGGCCAGACTGTCCGGGTAAGGTTCTTTGTAGACCACCCTGATTATGCCGCTGTTTACTATCAACTTTGCACATATAACACAGGGCTGATGGGTACAGTAGAGTGTGGCGCCATCAATAGAGACCCCCAGCTTTGCGGCTTGTACAATGGCGTTTTGTTCTGCATGGATTGCATAGCAATATTCATGTCTCGTACCCGATTCTATATTTCTTAAGTCCCTTATACATTCTTCTCTCTCTACACAGCTGGGATACCCTGAAGGTGCTCCGTTATATCCAGTAGTCATTATTCGCTTGTTCTTTACCACAATTGCGCCTATTTGCCTGTTATGTCTGTAGCAACTGGACCACCCGGCGATAACTTTAACCAGATCCATAAACCTTTTATCCCATTTGTCCATCTTTTGTCCCCTTACTTATACAAAGTTAGATTTGTTATCCCTTAAACCGAAAAATAATAATTATGTTTCCTTTAACCAGTATATATTATAATATAATCCCCAAAATGGCTATCTAAAGATATACGTTCAGTCTTTATGATGCTCATTAATTCGGCCGAGTTTTAGGAGTGGGGGGGTAAAGGGATTTGTCAAAGTTATAATAGCCCCTTCTGTCTTTTCTTTTCTTGGTATAATTGGCCAGGTCTTCATCTGTTCGTAAAAACCCATCAAAGTAGTATTTTGGGTTGCGATAGCATGTATCAAAATGATACCAATCCCCGTTATATTTGACCAAATTCCAATAATGGGTTTTGTCAATCCGGGTAACACACATATTCTCAAAGCCTGCCCTTGTCAGGAGCGCCCTGGCAGTAGCATAATATGTGAAGCAATCACCTGAACCCCGTTTTATTCCTCTTGCGGCTCCCATCATCCAGTCGTCCTTATATGCGCTTCCTGTATAAGAAATATGTCTTGTTGTCCAATCAAAGATAGCTTTTAACTTTTCCTTATCGGACATACCATCCTTAATAATAGAGTCCAGAATTCTATCAGTCATCTTATCAAGCTCATCCGGGTCAACATAATCACTCGGTTTCTTCTTTACAGTGAAGATGGCAGTTTCTACAGTTGAGTTGCCAGCCTCATCAACAGCGGAATATATGACCTCATAAGCACCTGTCTTTTTTAGATTAACATTACTGCTGTCCACAACCAATTCAACCTTCTCATCCCTATTATCTGTAACCTCTACACCTCTTTTATAAGAGACCTTCTCGTCTATATAGATAACCCTGTCTTCGACACCTTTAATTACTGGAGGCTCAGTATCGGCTTTGACCACAAGAGTAGACCATAATTCTCTGATATTTCCGCTTGTATCCTCAAGAATTATGGGTACTCTGTGTGTCCCTACCTCATTAAAATCTGGTTCGGCTTTGTAAAAAACTGAAACTTCAGTGTAATCAAAAATGTTTTCTACAAGAGATGCTGCTTCTATACTATCACCAGCCCAGGTTTCTTGCGTTATGGGGCTCCCTGTAGGGGCTGTAGTATCTATAACCTCAACCTGAGATGAATACTTTTCACCATCGACTTCTACTGTAATATCATGAAAGCCCAGGCTATCTAAATCGATCTTGGAAACGTCGGTTATAAATTTTCCCCTAAAACCCTCGTCTCTCAAAAAAAGTGAAATATCCAAAATCTTTGTACCAATCTCTACCGTCACCAATTTATATACCTTTGCTATTGACAGCTTTGCTGTATAGGTGGTTATATTGCCTCCGGCATCTTGTAAACCTATTCTTACTTCCTGTTCTCCAATAAAGCTAAAATCCGGCTCCTCATCAAAGAATATCTCTACCGGTGTAACATCGATTATTTCCCCAATAAAGTCCTGAGGCACAACTTTCTGACCGTATGTAATCTCTAAATCTATTACTTGAGCCAAGGGCGGTATAGTATCCTCAATTCTTAACACAGAGCTATAGGTGAACAGCCCCGCCTTAATTTTTATTTTATGTTCCCCTGGCTGATATCTGTCTATCTTTGTAATATCAGTTATAAATGAACCTTCCTTAAT
>JAAYSJ010000163.1 GCA_012518395.1 Clostridiales bacterium | reverse complement strand
AATCATTTCTAAGGCTTCTGCCACTAAGGTCGTACCAACTTCATCTAATGTTTTCTTAGTATCTAGAATAAATTGGGATATGTCTTTTCTTTCGTATATAAGCTTCTCTAGATCCTTAAAAAAGTTAGTGTATAATATTTGTAGGCAAAAAGGCATAAAAAGGAAGGGTATCATAAAGACCCCTTCCCCATACATGAATCATCCATTATAATGTAATTGACTAAAAAAAACATTGAATGGGGGATTTCATGTATACCATAAGTTTAAATGATAGCGCGCTGGATTTCAAGACCTTAGAGCAGACAATTTATAGGGCTGTGTGTGATATTGCATGCGATGTACTTAAGGATGTTCTAGGGACTTTAGATAAAATGTTGATGGCTACCCGAGACACAAATAAATATCGACACAAAGGCATTAAAGACACCCATATCAATACAGTGATGGGTACGATACATTACGGTAGACGGATCTATAAATGCCAAGACGGGGATGGTAAAGAGAAATATATATATTTACTGGATCAGTATTTAAACAATGAAACCATTGGTCGTGCCTCTACAAATCTGGCAGAAAAGATAGTTGAAAGAGCATTGGAAGAACCCTACCGTAAAGCAGCCGAGGCCATAGATAGTACTACCAATATTGGTTTGAGCCATACAACGGCATGGAACGTTGTTCAGAAGATTGGGGAAAAGCTTAAGGAAAAAGAGGAACGGCTGGTCAGTAAATATGAACATGGGGAACTTATGGGAGAGCGTGAAGTAGAGGTATTATTCTAGGAAGCCGATGGCGTATGGCTGTCTATGCAGGGTAAGGACAGACCTAAAACAGGCAGAAAGAAAGAAATGAAGATAGCCATAAACTATGAGGGTTTTGAGAAGAGGGAAGGCCAAAGGGAAGGCTATCAGGTCCATAACAAGACTGCTTGTGCCGGATTTCATAAAAGCCGTGATTTTAAGAAGCTATGGGAAGCCAAAGTAGCCCAGCTGTACAATGTTGACGAGATCAAATTAAGGATTGTCAATGGTGATGGGGATCCCTGGATTAAGCCAGATTTGGGTGAAGACGGCGTATATTTTCAGCTTGATCCCTTCCATATTACACGCCAGGTCTTAAGGGAAGTGCCTGATAAGAAGCAGGCCAGGGAGCTGAACAGGCTGCTTAGGAGCGGCAGTGTAGATGAAGCATTCGAGTATTTAACTGATTTATTGATAGAATACACAGAGGATGAGGAGGCATTTAAAAAGTTAGAAAGGCTCTATAATTATTTAGCTAATAATCGGGAGGGGCTTGTACCCTATCTGTTAAGAGGTTTAAAGTTGCCCAAGTTACCTGATGGGCTTATGTATCGGGGGATGGGCACAATGGAAGGCAGTGCATGCGATATTATTACCTTGCGGATGAAGAATCGTAAGATGAGCTGGTCCGAAGAAGGTGGTAGCAACCTGGCCAGGTTATTAACTGCCAGAGTCAGCGGAACCCTTTACGAAGAATTAAACGCAGTATTTAACGGGGTCGTATCCGACGATATGCTAGACGAGATGGTGGTAGCCGTTCAGTTATCTGCTGCACAGGCTAATAAAAGGCCAAAAAGAAGCAAGGTTTATCCCATGTCCAGCGCATCCAGACCCTATGAAGGGCAACCTTTAACAGAAGGCAGAAAGGCTATCAGAAACCTTGTTAGTAACCGAATTGCCAGTGATCTGAATCTCTTTTATTAGTAGTTAACGGCAATAAAAGATAGTGGTAATATGCCATTGACCCCATAGCTGGGCTTCGCTGTCAAGCCCGGAATAAAAATGGAGTGCATTTTAGGCTTGACAGCAGTGGCAAATGGTAAAATAGCTATATTTTTATTGTGAAGTATGGATGGATGATTTGGCAGGAGGAAACGTGCCCACGAATACTTGACACATACCTTAAAAAAGTTATTGCTGATTTTATTTGCAATTTCCTGTATAATTAGTTCCATAAGAGTATCTCCCTTTCTGTGGATTTGTTTGCTTGAACAATATTTTATCACAGATGAGATACTCTTTACTTT
>JAAYSJ010000017.1 GCA_012518395.1 Clostridiales bacterium | reverse complement strand
CCACCTTCATGCCAAAGACCAATGCTCTTTTGGCAACGGCTTTTCCTATACGGCCCAGGCCAACTATACCAAGGGTTTTGCCTATAAGGTTCTGTCCTTCTTTCATGAGCATTCCCCACCCGGCTCCGGGGTTATTTCTAAGCCACCTATCCCTGACACTGATATTTCTCATAACATTTAGCATCAGCCCCAAGGTAAATTCCGCAGTGGCCTCCGTTACCGAATCAGGCGCATTAGCGACCATTATATTGCGTTTACTGGCCTCTTCCACATTGATATTGTCATATCCTGCACCAAAAACGCTTATAATTTTCAGATTTTTGGCAGCCCTGATTATCTCTGCATCCAAAATACCACCGGCGACTAAGATACCATGGAATTTTGGGATAATAGTTAGAAGCTGATCCCTTTTATATCTTTGCCCCTTTTCTGGATGGGTCACATGAAAGGAATCTTTAAGGGCATCCATACCCGAGCCTGTTAAAAACGAAGTCACTAATATCTTTGTCATCTATTCTCTCCTAATCTATAACAACATAATTTTTTATATGCAACAGCTTTATATAATATAGCATACCATTTATATGCCTTGTTGAATCAAACCACTCTCGTTTTACTAGACAGTCTGCATGCTTTTGGGTATGTGTATGGATATCTTTTGCGTCGTATGAATTAAAGGGAGTATTTTGTATTCTCCCCTTAAATATGTAAAGTTCAACGCAGAACATACAAAAATTGATTGCATTTAGCCGGGAAATTCCAAGATTACCTTAGTCCCCTTACCTACACCATCACTTGAAATTTCTAAGGTGCCATTATGTAAATTAACTATTCCCTTAACGATAGCCAGACCCAGACCAAGGCCGCTTGTATCCCTTATTAAGGAATTATTAGTCTGGACAAAGGGCTTAAATAATTCCGGGAGCAGTTCAGGGGCGATACCTATACCGGTATCGACAACCACAATGATAATATTGCGGGATTTTTCTGCCCTAGATACTATTACTTTCACCTCACCCCCTTTATCCGTAAACTTCAAAGAATTGGTCAAAAGGTTTCCAATGGCCTGCTTAATACGAGTAGGATCGGCATAGGCATAAATAGGGTCGCCATGGTATTTCCCTTCTAACTCTATTTCCTTTTTGTCAAATAGTACCTTGTATTCTTCTACTATCTCCTCAACCGTTGAGTTTACCTCTATATCTTCCTTAATTAAATTCATTTTCTTCGTTATAATTCTGCTGGTATTTAAAATATCATCTACCAGCCTTATCAGTTGCGCCGTTTGGCGTTTTATAATCTTTCTGGTATTTATATCTGCTTTACTTCCGGGGTCTATTTTATCTAACAGGGATATCCCCATGGACATGGTGGCAATGGGATTTCTGAGCTCATGAGCCAGGGTCGAGATAAAGTTGTTTTTTAGTTCGTTGGCCTTTCTAAGCTCCGCCACCAATTCGTTGGCCTTTCTTTCGCTCTCTTGAAGGGCAATTTCGGCAAGCTTTTTATCGGTTATGTCTATCAGTTTTATCAGATAGCCAAAGCCCTCTAGATTGCCGATTCTAACTTCATAATCCTTTTCCATAAATTTATGATAAACTTCAAAAGTTTCATAATCACCGATTTTCAAATGATCGCCTACTCCAATAATTGGGGGTTCCAGAGAGTCCCATATGATATTCCAAACTAATTCTTCGCTTGT
>JAAYSJ010000162.1 GCA_012518395.1 Clostridiales bacterium | reverse complement strand
GGATTGGATAGTGAAAATAAATCCCTGCTGACTCTCGGTAGTGTTAAAGAATCTCATCATGGTATCGGCATTAGTCCCGAAAGAGTTCACATAAAAAGCGTAAGCGATCAATATACAAAAGCTTAATGCCGCAAAAAGCTTATACCCGCTCTGTTTTGTTTTCATTTTTAGTTCCTTTCAGCTTTGTAGTAAATTTGTCCTATAGATGTGGGCTACCTCCTGTCTTTCGACCTCCAACCTTTTTTCCCTGTCATAAAATCATCAAGTTCATTTCTTGTTGGCAATCCATCATTATCCCCCACGCTCATAACCTGAATAGCTCCGACCCCATTTCCCCGTCTTACGGCTTCTTTTAATGGTAGACCCTCTTTAAGGGCTGTTAATACACCGGCAGCGAAGCCATCCCCTGCCCCGACAGTATCAACAACGGTTTCTACATGAAACCCTTCTACATACTCAGCCTCAGAAGGTGTAGCATAATACGCACCTTTTGCCCCAAGCTTAATTATAATCGCTTTGGTCCCCTTTTCCAAATACTTTTCAGCAATTAGTTCAGGGGAATCACTATCTGTTAAGATAGTCGCTTCTTCTATACCCGGCATAAAAATGTCACATTTTACGGCTATAGAGTTTATATAGTCCACCATACTCTTTTTATCTTGCCATAATTGCGTCCGCAAATTAGGATCAAAGGTAAAAAACATATCATTCTTACGAGCCTTTATAAGTATCTCCTCAGTGGCCTCCCTGCAAGAATCAGAAAGCGCAGGTGTAATACCCGTCATATGAATAGTATCATAATTGGTAACATCTAAGGCCTTCATATCCTCCGGGCTCAGAGTAGATGCTGCCGAATTCTTCCTAAAATAAAATATATGGGGATTGCCTTCTTCAACCTTGCCTTTAAACATAAAGCCGGTAGACCTGTCCTCCGAAAATTGAATAAGTTCCGTAGAGATATTCTCAGCCTTCATCATATTAACAATCTTTTTCCCAAAAGGATCGTCCCCAAGTTTTGTGAAATATCCCGCCTTATGTCCCAGACGTGTAACTCCAATAGCTACATTAAATTCTGCACCACAAGTTCTTAAAAGAAAACTTTCTACATCTTCAAAATCCCCTTCTTGCTGCGCAATAAAAAGGCCCATAGGCTCTCCTATAAGCAAAATATTCTTTTTCATTTTCATAGAATAGACCCCCCATTTAATAAGGCATGATATCATTATTTATTAATATGCAAATTAAAAGTATTCGCAGTTTATAGAAAACGGATTTCCCCTAAAACAAATAGTGCATTTTTAGATGGCACCCGCTGTATAATAACGGGTACCATCTTAGACATCCCTTTTCACTTATAGTTGTTACACCTCATCCAGCTTTCTCATTTGAGTATTAGTCCAATGCCTGTCGTCTTTAGTTTTACCTGTCCTACTCTCCTCGATTTCCACAGTCCAATCCAAATGTCTATAAGGTGCGCCGGCATCTTCTGTCTCAATCCAATTGATAAGATCCTCCATCATCTCCATGGACCATGGGAAGGTATCTATATCTGAGCCAATATACTTCCCCTCTCGCAGCCTTTGGAAGCCAAATATATCACGAACCTTAGTTTTCTGTCCGGTCTCTACCACTTCTTCGGCAAGGTGGGGCGGGATAAAGAGTACGCCCGATTCACATGCATATACCACATCACCAGGAAGACATGTAGCCCCGCCAATTCTCGTAGCGGTATTAAATCCTGTTAAAACATGATCCCTTAATGGGGTAGGATCAATCCCGCGATAATAAACATTTATATCCGTTAATGTCTTAAGCTGATCTATATCTCGAACCCCGCCCCATACTACAGCGCCGCCGCGTTTAGTGTTCTTGGCAATAGCCGTTCCCAAATTTCCGCCTATTATAGTCCCGTACTTAATTTTATCAAATAGATCAACAACCCATACATCATCTTCCACTAAGCTGTCTACTACAAATATATTGTACATATTGGTATTTCCACGCATTCCCTGGGCCTTACATTGTCTTTTCATAGCAATTTCCAGATCGAGACGGATTGGTACAAAGGTTGATGTAACTGCTCTGCCAACTGTAGGGGCTGACATATGTACATTTGAAGATTTAAACCCTGTTTGAAACTGATTATCATAACCTTGGGCATACCCTGTAGCCCAAACCTCTTCAAGGCTCATTTCCCGTATCATATCCAATAGTTCCACAGCTACTTTCGGTCTGCCATCCGGGAAGCGCTCGCCCTCCCAAAGTGGAGTGATCTGTATAATGTCTTCTCTGTTGTTAAAAACCATAGATCTCATTCCTTTCGAATTTTTTTAAAATATTTTAAATTAAATTATACTCTGCCTTGATTCAAAACTTATTAAGCTCCATTAATATTTTTTATTAGCCTGATAAAATCGTCATTTTTAGCCGCATTAGGTATACGCTTATTCGCTATTTTTAAAAACTGTATGTATTCCTTTTTAGATCCGTTAACGCTGATGGAATCCTTTGCCGAGGATAATACAATCTTTTTTCCAATGACCGGAACTTTTATTTTTATTATTTCTGACCAAGGAATAGTGCTTTTTATTCCAAATGCCTGAATGTATTCCACCTTGTCCTCGTAGGCAATTACTTTCTTTACAAATACCGTTAAAAATATTTCCGAGGCTACAAGCGCAGCGATTACAGCCATAGCAGATACAAAGCGATATGAAGTATCGTCTGATCCCCCTACCGAAGGATCAAAATATTTGGCCAGCAGGATGAAATACGTAAATAAGAGAAGCATAGCCCCCATAATCGCCGTCTCTGGTACCTCTGAAACCCGTACCAGCTCCCTATCAGTGCGTTTCGGTTTTTTTAATTTGATCCATACAGCAGTCAATATAAATAACGCTGTACATATTACCATTGATGCGTATATTAAGTACATGGCTCATCCTCCCCACAGATCTTCATAACCCTGTTATAAAATTGTATCGCTTGTTCTGGTCTAATTACATATAACAGAAACATATCCAATATATAGGGGGAACAAGCCAAACCAGTCAATTTTTGGGCAAATGCCATAGCCCCGATTTCCGAAAGGCACCTTATCTGGCTTCTATACTCCCAAGTTCCAATCCTAAATAATAAGAAATGCTTCTGTACAGTATAAAGGGATTTATCCTTCCTCTCTAGGTGATGATATAGTTCATGAGCATATAATACATCCCGAATTTTAATCCCACCGGTTATATATGACAGACCTGCCTTTTCTATTGCCTCATCAGCTGCATCTGCAACACCTTTGGCTATTCTTATCTCGTCGGGCTCTGTATATGTGGCGAATATACCAAGGCTCTCTGTTTTTATATCATCGTTAATAATTCTGGCACCTTCTGAAATAATAAAATCTTTTACAGTATAGGAAGGATATTTACATAGGAGCTTCCTAGCAATGTTATTACCGCACTCGGTGGCTCCGCTAAAAAATTTATACTTATCTTCCTTTTTAATTTTCCCTGCATACGCCCCTGCCGAAAAAGCATAGGGTATCCATTTTTGGGCAGGAAAATCATATAATGAGTGCGCAGCATCCTCTATTGTCATATAACTTCCCTGCGTGCACTGATAAGAATTATATCCTCCTCGGGCTCAGCATCTAAAAACTCGCTTCGCATTATTATTCTCAGTTGCTCTAAGCCAAGGGTATTAGAATAGTCTAACAATTTGCCGCCAATGGCAAGATAGATATCGGGCGTTTGTACCATTTGACGCTCGTAGCCCAATTTTGCTTCCCACAACCTTTCAACTACTGCCTCCCAATCTTTTACCTGGCAGGCTGCGACCTCACCGTCCGCGCACTGGACCTTTACAAAACCTCGGATATCAACCAAGCGTATTTGCTGTTTATCTGCATTTTTTCTGCCGAATACATAAAAGATATCGCTTTTTTCTATCAGATAGACCTCAGACGGATCCGCCCGCATCGATTCTGCACTAATTACATGGGCATCTTCCTCTGAACAGCGCAATCGCAAATCCATTGACTGGACCTCGGTCGAGCCTAAGGCTATGGCAGATACGCGCGAGGTCTGAGCGTCTATTTCAATTTGTACTTCAACTGAATCGGGCAGAGCACCATTTTTAATCGCTAAGGCCTTTGCCTCCCGTTTTATTCTGGTAATATCCTCTGTTGTAGGGTTTGGGATAATCCGCTCAACAACATCGCGTACCATAGCAAGGGCTACACCTATTGAAGATATAATTTCTGCATATTTTGGAATGCTGTACCCTATACTAAGCTTTTTAGCCGAATAAGGTATCAAGGAAGCAGCACCGCCCCCTACTCCAACCAAGGTTGTCTGATCCCTTTCCAAACGATACTTAGCCATTAATTCATCCAAGACGGGCATAATTTTCCCATAGGATTTCTCCATAATCTGCATCGCGGCCTCTTCAATAGAAATTTGCAAGTATTCTGCCAGCACCGCCATGCATTTTCTGGCTGATTCCACTATCCCGAAAGAATAATCTTCTGGGCGACAAAGCCCTAAAACATTTGCAGCACAGCTATTGGTAAGTGTAATACATTCACCGTTTTTTAACCGTATCCTTACATAATCCGCAGGATCGCCTTTTCTTGGAGAAAAAAATTCTATCTTGGGATCCTGGATCTCTTCCGTCGGGGTATACGCAGAATACTTTAGCCCAGCAATATGGGCTGAACGTGGCCCTACGTCTACCAATTTATTATTTGAAGCCCTTATCATGCTTCCCCCTGCGACGCCTAAAACACGCACATCCAATGAATTGACATATGTCTTATGTCCCCCGATTATCGTATATTCAACAGCAGGACGCCCATTTTTAATTACTCCTATATTGGTGGAGGTCCCGCCGACTTCAAAATAGATGCCGTTAGACGCGCGTAAATACATCAATGCACCCATAACACTTGCTGCAGGTCCGGAAAGCATTGTGAGAACAGGGCGTTTTTTCATTTCCAATATATCCATTACACCGCCATCGCCCCGCATGATCATCAGCGGTACATCGATACCGGCAGAGCGCACGCTTTGCTCGGTGCTGGTTGCAGTACTAAGCATTTTTGGTAATATACTGCCGTTTATTGCAGCAGTTCTTGTGCGGCGGG
>JAAYSJ010000016.1 GCA_012518395.1 Clostridiales bacterium | reverse complement strand
TCCTCTGCCTGTATCAATACTTCGTTAAACCGCCTTGTGGCATAGAGGTTCGATGCGGCGCTGCCCTGAACCTTTGGCAGTCTTTTCAACTCCGCCTCTATATCCTTAGTGCAGGAAGCGGCATCTACGCCCATGTATCCTATGAGTTTTGGAATAAGACCCTCATCCTGGATCAATAAAGCATAATGTATATGTTCCCCATCAATCTGTTGGTGCCCCATTCTTAAGGCTATCTCCTGAGATGCAATAATTGCAGCCTGCCCTTTCTCTGTAAATCTATCTATATTCATTTCTCTCGCCCCCTCTCAAATTATGTTATTTTGTTTTTGAGGCCTGTTTCATTTTCTCATAAAGCCCCCTGATCTCTTCTGTTATATTTCTTGGATTCACAAGCCGAATCCTCAAGTATAAATCTCCCCTTCGTCCGCCTCTATCTGTATATCCTTTTCCTGCTAAACGAATTTTGTTGTCTGTCTGTATGCCTTTGGGTATCCTGACCAACACTCTTCCGTCAATGGTCTCTACTTCTTTTTCGCCGCCCAGGGCTGCGTCCCAAGGCATTATATCCAGGCTCATGGTCAAATCCAGCCCATCCAAGGCAAATTTCCCATCTGTTTTCATCTCGATTATAAGATATAGATCTCCATTAGGGCCGCCATTTAACCCTGGTTCCCCTTGACCCCTAAGTCTTATCCTCTCCCCATCCTTTACACCTTTGGGAATTTTAAAATTGATGTTCTTCGTACCGCTTCTTCCGCCCAGGGAAATCCTTCTTTTGGTACCATGAAACCCTTCCTCGGGGGTTATTTCCAAACGGGCTTCAATATCTTCCCCCTTATAAGAGGCTGCCCCTGCTCTTGTGTTCATACCCCCCCGGCTGAATATTCCATCAAAGTCCAAACCTCCCCCACCGAAAAACATATTAAAAAAATCGCTAAAGCCTGCCCCATCCCCTGTTCTAAATTCGAATCCTGCACTATTACCAAAGCCGTATTGGGAGGGATCAAAATTATGTCCATTCTGGAAATTAAATTCACTGCCAAAGGTATCATATTTCTTCCGCTTTTCGGGATCTCCTAGCACCTCGTAGGCCTCGTTAATTTCTTTGAATCTTTCCTCTGCCTGTTTATCCCCCTGATTGGTATCAGGATGATACTTCTTTGCCAGCCTTCTATAAGTTTTTTTAATATCTTCCTGGGAAGCCTGTTTATCCAAGCCTAAAGTTTTATAATAATCCTTATATTCCACAGGGTTCACCTCCTTTATCATTTCAATGGGCAAAATATATACCAACCATCTGGTTCGCGCTGACGAAGTTTGCCCAAACAAATTGATTATAGTATCCAGGGTTATATATAGTTGTTCTAACACTATCTCTTCCACATAACCTTTGGCTATATGCTTTCTGGATGAAGCCATTAGACCTTATACCATTATTTATACAATGTTAGGAGGAAAAACACAATATTTGGTTTTGACCATCTTTGACCTTTGGGTTAAACAGATATGGTTTATCTTTAAGTACCTTAAGATTTCGCTTATTATTGGGGTTTCTTGCGATATCTTATATTATTGGAGTTTCCCGGGGTATACTACAGGCTGACTGGGGATTCTTTAGGTGAAGCAATCTTTTGGGCAACCCACAGACTGCCTATAGATATTACCAAACCTATAACCAAAAGGTACATAGGCAGGGAAAAGCCTTTAGTTTCCGCCATGGCACCTACTGCCACGGGCATAACCATAGCTGATAAATTAAAAGCTATAACTGATAGAGAAGAAGCTGAAGCCGTCCTCTCGGGGAATTCCCTGCAGCATATAATAACAAAAGCTACTATTAGGGCGCCTTGGAAAAATCCGCCCATGAATATCAAAAATGTTATTAGGGGCGCAGAAGCCACAGCAAAAGCGACAGCTGTACAGATCGCAGAAAGAAGGGCAAAGATGCTATAATATTTTTCCAGAGCCATCTTTTTAAATAAGATTGGAGCAAGAAACCGCATCACCAACGCGCCCAAGAAGAAAACTGTGGCCATAAAAGCCGACGATTGATGGCTAAAACCCTTTTCATAATAAAAATATGTAGGCATCCAGATCGACATACCGTATTGGAAGCTAAAATATAAAATTGCAGTAACAAGAAACAGCCAAGCCTTTGGACTTCTAAATATTTCAGCGGGATTTTCTAACGCTCTTTTCCGCATATCATTCATGTGGGCATAAGCCGTAGTGGGCATAATTTTTCGTCCTGTAAATAGAAATAGACCAAAGACAACCAATGCCAGAACCCCTATTCCTAAAAAGGGAATAGAAAAAGAAG
>JAAYSJ010000161.1 GCA_012518395.1 Clostridiales bacterium | reverse complement strand
ACTGCTTAATCCGGTATCTCCCCATATTACCGAGGAATTGTGGTCAATAATTGATAGTCAGTCCAGACTTATTGATCAAAGTTGGCCAAAATGGGATGAGGAAAAAACCGTAGATGATATGGTAGAGATAGCAGTGCAATTTAACGGCAGGGTCAGAGGCAAGCTGGTGCTGGCTGCTGATGCAAGCCAGGAGCAGGCCCAGGATGCTGCACTTAAGGATGAGAAGCTGAAAAGCTATTGGGAAGGTAAAAACATCGTCAAGGTCATATATGTACCGGGGCGTATTTTGAATATTGTTGTAAAATAACGAAATTGTTGCTGCAAAGGCTCACTCGCTCTCTGCAGCAACTCAACTAGATAGTATAGATTACTTGCTTAGGTTTTTTTTAAGTAGTTTCATTATATTTCCATATATTAAGTAGAAGAAATATCAGTATATACGGAGGAATAGAATGCCGGTTAAAATACCCGATGATCTGCCAGCAGCGGAAACGCTGCATAGCGAGAATATATTTGTCATGACAGAAGGCCGTGCCACCACCCAGGATATCAGGCCTCTAAAAATTGCTATTTTGAACCTGATGCCTACCAAAATAGTAACCGAAACCCAGATATTGAGGCTTATAGGGAATACTCCCATTCAGGTAGATGTGGTACTGCTTCACCCGGAAACCCATGTATCCAAAAATACATCCCAGGAACATTTGCTCACTTTCTATCGAACATTTTCAGAAATCAAGAATGAGACCTTTGATGGCATGATCATAACCGGTGCACCAGTGGAGCATCTGCCCTTTGAGGAAGTAGATTATTGGGATGAGATGAAGGAGATAATGGACTGGAAGATGCATAATGTAACCTCCACCTTCCATATTTGCTGGGGTGCCCAGGCGGGATTATATCATCACTACGGTATTCCCAAATATGATGTGGGAAAAAAGATATTCGGGGTATACTCCCATAGCATTACAAAGAAAAATGTGAAATTGCTGCGGGGCTTTGATGATGCCTTTTATGTGCCTCACTCCAGGTATACAGAAGTCAGGCGGGAAGACATAGAGAAGGTTCCGGAACTGGAAATTCTGGCTGATTCACCGGAGTCGGGGCTCTATATTGTTGCCTCCCGGGACGGCAGGCAGGTTTTTGTTACCGGTCATTCTGAATATGATGCAGATACTTTGAAGCATGAATATGAGCGAGACAGATCTAGGGGACTGGATACAGCCATTCCGGAAAACTATTTCCTCAATGATGATCCAAGCAAACCCCCTATGGTTAAATGGCGCTCTCATGCCAATTTGTTATATGCCAACTGGCTTAACTATTATGTATATCAGGAAACTCCATACGATCTGGAAAAGATCCGGTATTGATTTTATTTTTACTATTTTTATTCCCAAACCTAATTATCTTATGCTATAGTTAGTACTGTATCTTGTAAACAATTGGAGATGGGGGCGGGGTACTAACATGCAAAGACAGCAGCAAACCAATGCCTTAAAGGATATTCCCTTGATTGATAAGATCGGATATGGTGGCGGAAATCTTACCTTTGGAGTGGTTATCCAAATAATTTCTACCTATATGGTTTTCTATTCCACTGTAATACATAATCTCCCGGGAAGTATTATAGGACTGACAATTGGCATAAGCGTGGTATGGGATGCAATCAGTGACCCAATTATGGGTCATATCTCCGATCATACCAGATCAAAAAGACTTGGAAGACGTCATGTTTATATTCTCTTCGGCACCTTTTCCATAGCATTTTTCAATTTCTTTTTTTGGATTCTTCCTATCGAAATCCCGGCAGT
>JAAYSJ010000160.1 GCA_012518395.1 Clostridiales bacterium | reverse complement strand
TGTTGCCGCAGAGTTAAGGGATTTGATCATTGGAGGCAGGATTGATAAAATTCATCAGCCTGAAAAAGACGAAATCCATATAGAAATTAGATCGGGGCAACAGAGCTATAAATTATTGGTCTCTGCAAGTCCTAATTATCCTAGGCTGCATTTGGCCAAAATTCGGAAGAACAATCCTGCGTCCCCTCCCTTGTTTTGTATGGTGCTGAGAAAACATCTAATTGGTGGAAGGATCCTTTCTTTAGATCAGCCTGATTTTGAGAGAATTCTGATTTTAAATATTGAGAGCAGGGATGAACTTGGGGGGTTGTCCATAAAGCAGTTGATCGTCGAAATTATGGGAAGACATAGCAACATTATTCTAAAGGATGAAAATGGATTAGTAATCGACAGCATAAAAAGGGTTCCCAAAGAAATAAGCAGGGTTCGCCAATTACTTCCCGGCATGCCTTATATTTATCCACCCTCCCAAAATAAACGAAATCCTCTCTTAGAGGATAAGGCCAGCCTAGCCCCATTATTAGAGACTACCTCCAGCCCCCAGAACGCAGTGAAAACTATTATGGGAGGTTTTACAGGCATATCAAAGGTTTCAGCCCAGGAGATTGTATATCGTTCCAAAATTGAGACAAATTTACCATCAGAGAGTGACCCGTGGCAGGAAAGAAGATATAACCTGGCTCCATCTTTCATTGATTTTTTTGACAAAGTTAAAGAAGATAATTTCCAGCCGGCCATACTGAAAGATAATACCGACCGGCCCAAGGATATTTTCCCTTTCCCTTATTATCAATTCGGTCTTAATAGCCAGATGGTGTTTGAGTCCGTATCTGAGGCCTTGGAAACCTTTTACAGTCTCCGTGATAGTACCGACAGAAAACGTCAAAGGACAATGTATATTGGAAAGACCCTAAATAATTATCTTGATAGGGCGACTAGAAAACATGGGATATTGCTAGATGAATATAAAAAAGCAGAAGACTATGAGGCCTATAAGCTAAAAGGTGAATTGATTACTGCAAATATTTTTCGTATTCATTCAGGAAATGAGAAGGTTATCCTGCCAAATTATTATGATCCTTCGGGAGCTCCTATTGAGATTATGCTTGATAAACGTAAGACCCCCAGCCAAAATGCCCAAGCCTATTACAAAAGGTATAATAAGGCTAAAAACGCTTTGATTATGATTGATAGGCAGCTAAAAGAAACAGAGGCTGAGATTTCGTATCTTGAATCCCAGATCTATAATTTAGAAAAATGTAACGATGAAAAAGAGCTTCAAGAGATAAGACAAGAACTATCACGGGAAGGCTATCTGAAGATTTCGCATCGGGAAAGAAAAAAGACTAGCCCGACAACGCCACACCGTTTTGTTTCGTCTGATGGATTCCACATCCTTGTAGGCAAGAATAATGTGCAAAATGATAGGCTAACATTTAAGATAGCAAGACCTAATGATTTATGGTTGCATACAAAAGATATTCCAGGTTCCCACGTTATAATCAAAACCAACGGTTCTGAAATTTCAAAAGAAACAATAATGGAAGCCTGTCTGCTGGCAGCGTTTTTTAGCAAAGGGAGGGGTTCTTCGAAGGTACCCGTTGATTATTGTCTTCGAAAAAATGTCCGAAAACCTAAGGGCGCTAAGCTTGGCATGGTAATATACGATAATTATAATACCATATTCGTTACCCCTGATGAGGAAAGTATGAATAAACTCAGAATAATCAATCAGAGTTTAAAAGATAGTCTTTAATTTGATGGCCTTATAATGTAATTATTGTATAACCCATTTCTGTATAGACTGACATAGCAGGATGTCCGCCCATATCCCCTACTATAGGCAGACCAGTTCCCGTGTTAAATTCTAATACTCCCAGTTTAGCTGAGCATGCCTTGCAAACTGCGCTTATTAACCCTGCTTCCTTAATCTCTCTATAGAGTTTATTCTCGGATTCCTCATGCTCTTTTATAAGCTTAACTGCCTCCCCTTCAATAATCAGCTTTACATCCATACCTTTTTCGGACATATCTAAAACATTGAGAAGCACGTGCTGAAAACACATAAGGTTGCCGTTAAATGCAAAAAATGCTATCTTATCCATTTTGCCTGCCTCCTTATTTTTGTAAATATTCCTACAATAATTAGACTAGACGGAAGGTGAATTATCACTGAAGTCCTCGTCTTATTAAAAAAAGGAGCAGCAAGGAACCCCCTGCCACTCCCTATAGATTAAATGTTTTCTGGTAATACTTTGTTCAATATGATTCCGATAATGGCGGCTAAGCTCATGCCCGACAATACTATCCCGGGCACAATATTAAATTCTGCGCCGCTAAGGCCCATAACCAGCATCAATGAAATAATAATAAGGTTTCGACTTTGGGTAAAATCGATCTTAGCCTCCGCCAGCGTCCTGAGCCCGATGCTTGCTATCATACCAAAGAGAAGTATGCTTACACCACCCATTACAGGAGCTGGAATAGTTCTTAAGACCGCACCCAGCTTTCCTATTAAGCTGAGGGCTATAGCAAATGCAGCAGCTATCTTAAGAATAACAGGATTATAAACCTTGGTCACCGCCAGCACTCCTGTATTCTCACTGTATGTGGTATTGGCAGGTCCACCTAAAAACCCGGCAAGAGAAGTCGCAAGCCCATCCCCTATCAGGGTTCTGTGCAATCCCGGCTCTTTGAAAAAGTCCTTACCTACGACGGCACCGCTGGTGGTTATATCCCCAATATGCTCCATAAAGGTAACAATAGCTATTGGAGCTATCAGTGATATTGCCGTGATATCAAACTTAGGTAAGGTGAAGGCTGGAAGAGCAAACAAAGGGGCTTCAATAATCGCTGTAAAATCAACGAATTTGAAAAGCATAGACACTATATAACCTACTATTATACCCATCAGGATTGGAACTAATTTAAAGAAACCCTTCACAAAGATAGATATTAACACCATCGTAACAACAACTGCTAAAACAACGACCCAACGCTGACCTATGGTTCCCATGTCAACATCAACGATATTTCCTGCTATTACTCCGGGGCTTAACGTTAACCCGATTACCATAATCATTGGTCCTGTAACTAATGGGGGGAAAAAACTTTTTATTCTATCTACACCGAATATTAAAATCAAACCAGAAAGTACCAAATACAGAGCACCGGCTACTATAATACCGCCTCCGGCATAAGCGATACCCTGAGTTTTTACTACATATGCAATGGCAGATATAAAAGCGAAGCTTGAACCTAAGAAGACCGGTACTTTGTGTTTGGTAACAAAATGGAATAAAAATGTCCCGATCCCGGCAGTAAACAGGGCAACTGCAGGGTCTAAACCAGTCAATGCCGGGACAAGTACTGTGGCCCCAAACATGGCAAAGACATGTTGAATGCCCAAAAGTAAAATCTTCCATGGGCTGAGTTTTGTTTCCTGTGTAATAGCTTGCATAATGATCCTCCTTAAAATTTTTAAAATATCATTTTTATATTAAGGCATTAAAAATGCCTTGATAATCTTTCAAGGCATAATACTCTTACCGTATCATCCCTTGACGACCTCACAGGATCGATTTAAAGGGTAAGCTTAGTAATTGTTACTTTATTTACTTGGTCTACCTCCTCTACCATCACATTTACGATTTCATTTCGGGAGGTAGGCAGGTTCTTGCCGACATAATCGGCTCTTATTGGCAATTCGCGATGACCTCTATCTATCAAAACCGCCAGCTGTATGGAGGTGGGCCTGCCTAAGTCTATGAGGGCATCCATGGCTGCTCTGGCAGTCCTTCCTGTATAAAGCACGTCGTCGATCATTACCACCACCAGCCCATTTATATCGAAGGGAATGTCTGTACTGTTTATAACCGGTTGCTCAGCCAGGGTTGAAAGGTCATCCCTATAAAGAGTAATGTCCAGTATCCCAACAGGGACTTGAACCCCTTCAAATTCCTTTATCCTTTGGGCTAGGCGTTTCGCCAGAGGAACTCCCCTTCGCTGGATCCCGACCAGTGCAACATTTTGAATACCTTTATTCCTTTCAATTATTTCATGGGCGATCCTGGATAAAACCCGGTTAATTCCTGCCTCATCCATGATCTTTGTTTCTCCCTGCATAGAAATCACCTCACTAAAAAAACCTTACCACTGGTAAGGTTGCATAAAGGCATAATCAAATATAGTATCCCTATATATGACCGACTGTATGACATTACACCTTACCGGGCTCGCGGGACCGGCTTAAAGGTCTTTGCTTTTTTTGATTATAGCACACCCTTGTATCCTTTGTCTAGATTAATTTAGAATTTTTGCAATTTATCTATCAACTGTCTAAAATACTCGGGCAAGGGAGCATCAAACTTCATAAATTCCCCTGTAGACGGATGAACGAAACCCAAGGTCACAGCATGTAAGGCTTGTCCCTTTAGATTAAATCTTTGTCTTCTTGAACCGTATAACTGATCACCTAATATAGGGTGTTTTATATAAGCCATATGAACCCTTATCTGATGTGTCCTCCCAGTTTCCAGTCTGGCCTCTACCAAGGTGTATTCGCCAAACCTTTCCAGAACTCGAAAGTGTGTAATCGCCCTGCGGCTACCCGGGCCTTCCATAACCGTCATCCTTTTTCTATGGATGGGGTGACGCCTTATAGGGGCGTCAATGGTTCCGCTATCCTCTTTAATATTATTTTCCACAATAGCCCAGTATACTCTGTAAGCAGTCCTTTCTGCCAGCTGCTTTGCCAGGAATTCATGAGCATAATCATTCTTTGCTATAACTATCAGGCCAGAGGTTTCCTTATCCAGGCGATGAACTATCCCAGGGCGGATTTTCCCATTAACCCCAGAAAGTTGGTCGAACTTATCGAGCAAAGCATTTACCATGGTTCCTGAGTAGTTCCCTGGCCCGGGGTGAACTACCATACCTTGAGGTTTATTGATTACAGCTATATCCGCATCCTGATAAATAATTTCCAGGTCAATGTTTTCAGGCTCTAAAGAAACTTTTTTAGGTGGCGGAATTAAGATCTCTATCCTATCCTCGCCTCTAAGCCTGTAGTTGGGCTTTACTAAAGCATCATTTACCTTGATATTGCCCCCCTTAATAAGACCCTGGATGGATGACCTTGAATGACTGGCTAATTTTCTGCTTACGAAGGTATCCAGTCTTATTCCCCCATCTTTTCGATCTGCCTCTAAAAATAAGGCTTTCCCTTTAATCTTATCCAACTTATGTAGTTTCTCCTTCGCTCTTAGTTACAGGAAAAAGGGTATAACAGGCTAAAAGGATGGTTCCCACTACTACGAAACTATCCGCTATATTGAATACAGGAAAATCTATTAATGTGAAGTGCAGCATATCGATTACATAACCCAGCCTTATTCTGTCGATTAAATTGCCTATAGCTCCCCCCAGTATCATAGCCAGACTAAGCCTCAACATCAAATCTGTACTTGATTGGGTAGCTAAAAAATAGATTATACCACCACAGATCAAAACTGTTAAAACTATAAAAATCCAACGCTGGTTTTGTAATATACCAAAGGCTGCACCGGAATTTTCAACATATGTGAGGTTAAAAACCCCCTTTACTAATTCCTTGGTAGTTATTTGTTTTAAATGTATTGATGCAAGATATTTTGTTAGCTGATCAGCTATTACTATCAGTAGAACGATCACTATCTCCAACATCCAGATCCCCCTAAACGACATTTTCATCTTATTATAGCATATATATGTTTTGCCGCATATAACGATTATAATACCCGGATCTAATCAAATTTTTGGTATACAAAATAAATAAATGGGCGCCCCAGGCGCCCGCTTACTCTGCCCAATAAGTTATAGAACCATTATTTATAACTACCTGTCATTCTCTTCCGGCTTATCTTCACCGGCAATTTGCTTCTCATAGGTTTTATTGCCGATGGACTCTATATCCTCTACCGTCCCGACACGTTCCTCACTGCCATAATAATCATTCTTATAATCGATCAAACGGTTTACACTAATATCCTGAGGTCCACTTGAGCTACCGTATATCCCCACATCCTGCCAGGCATCTTCCCCATCATATATTACACTATCACCATCATCAGTAAAGGTTCTTCCAAATGGATATGAAAGAGCTTCTTCTTCTATAGGCCTATCTCCTGGTCTACGGCCATCTACGGTTTCCTTCTGCTGACAATCAATACAAAACCTGGCTGTGGGATATGCCTTTAATCTCTCAATATCTATTTCCCTCTTGCAAAAATCACAGATACCATATTCCCCATTTACGATCTTTTCCAGGGAGTTTTCAATATCCTTTAAATATTGAGAGCTATGGTTTTCCAAAGAATATCGCATTTCCTTTTCAAACAGCTCAGTGGCTATATCCGCTGGGTGATTATCATATGGAGACAATTCGCCTAAATCATCTTTTATATTTGATTCCCTAATATATTCCTGATCTACTTCCAGCCTGTCTTGGGTTTCTTTTTTTAGGTCTAAAAGTCTGTTCTTAAGATATCTAATTTCATAGTCTTTCATCCGGGACACTCCTTTATATACCTTTGGATCCTTAGGAAGTCGCCGTGTTTAGATAACAAAAGATCCAAAAGGGAAGCTATACAGCTTCACCTTTAGAGTATTCCCCTTTTTAAATTTATGATGAGGGGGATTCATCCCTCAGCCGGAATTTCATCCTCATCAGGTTCCAAGTATAAGGTCTCTTGGTATGGAATCTCCTGCTGAAGAAGTTCTAGCTGGGTTTCCAGAAGGCTCTTAAAACGCGATTTGAATACTTGGACCTGCTTGTTGTAGTCCGAAAATTCTTTCCTTATTTCTATAACTCTGTTGTTAGCATCTTCAATAATCCTGTTTGCCTTAGTGCTTGCTTCACTTATAATCAGATCTGATTTCCGCTGGGCAGATTCCGAGACATCGCTGGCTGCCTTTTGGGCTGTAACTAAAGTTTCTTTTAAAGCGTTTTCCATTGTCTTATAATTGCTTATCTGATCCTCTAACATGCCCAAACGATCCTTTAATTCAATATTTTCTTTGTACAGCCTTTCAAAATCTTCTACTATCTCATCCAGAAATTGATCCACCTCATCATCGTTATATCCGCGAAAGGATTTAGAGAACTCTTTATTATATATATCCATAGGGGTAAGTGCCATTTCCGAAACCTCCTTTAATCTTATGTATTATTCTATATCTGCACTTCTAATCCGCTATAAAATTAGACTTCTTAGAAATGACGCTATAATCGATAGAGTAATATAGGCCAATAAGGGGGAAAAGTCTATGGGTAATGCCGATTTATTTAGCTTCCTGGTTAAAGCCCTAAAGGGCTTTAAAATAGGCTCTATTAAACGAGCTAAAAAAGCCCTGATAGGATGCATGGGATTCAAGACCCATGACAACAGGGAATTAATAATAATGGCCCAAGATAAAATATTAATAAACCATACTATGCTAAGCACTACTTGAGCAAAAACAATATTCCGTCCAAACAAAATGTTGCCCCCTAATCTTCCGCTTTCCTACCTGATAGGGTAAAAAAGCTTTTCCCTTTTAATTCTTCAGGGATGTTGCCGACTATATCTATGTTGCTGGGAGCCAGTATAAAGATGCCCCTTGAAACTTTTTGGATGGTTCCGTCCAGGGAATATACTGCACCGCTCATAAAATCTAAAACCCTTTGGGCGAGATCTGCATCTAATTCGTCCAGATTTACGACAATAGGCTTTCTGCTTTTTAAATTATCGATAATATTTTGTGTGTCATCAAAAGATAAGGGTTGGTAAACAACAACCTTTACTAAGGAAGATGAATGTATATTTACAACCTTACCCTTTTTTCCTTTGGTTCGGAAGTTGGGCTCTATGAGGCTATCTCTAGTCCCCCCGGACATATCTTCTGTCCCGGTTTCTTCTATCTCATCGAGGATATCCTCTTCCAGCCCAATGATGTTCAAAATTTTGTTAAAAATCTTATTTGCCATTATTTCTCCTCCTTATTTCCTATATCGCTTTTTTATTGAAAATGGCCCTACCTATCCTCACTATATTAGCGCCTTCTTCTACCGCTATCATATAGTCGCTAGACATCCCCATAGAAAGGTATTCCATATCAATATGATCCAGTTTTTCTGATTGAAGCCTTTCAAAGATTTCCCTGCACCGATTAAAGCAAGCCCTTATAAGAATAGAATCGTCGGTATGTGGTCCTATAGTCATCAGCCCTTTGACTTTCAAAAAAGGATACATGCTTACCTCTTCCAGAAATTTGGGGAGATCTTCTTCATATACTCCAGATTTTGAGGTTTCCTTAGTGATATTTACTTGTACCAAGGCCTGAACTCTTCGATTTATGGCCTTCCCCCTTTTGTTAAGCATCCGAGCCAGCGAGACCCTATCCAGGGAATGGATTAATTCTGTTTTATCTATAATATATTTAACTTTATTTGTTTGTAAGGATCCTATGAAATGCCATCGGATCTTCTTATCAAGTTTATCATATTTATCTACAAATTCCTGCACTCTATTCTCTGCTACTATGTCTATACCGGCATCAATTGCCTGCTGTATATCCTCGGGGGAAACACCCTTACTGACTGCTACTATATCTATGTCACCGGGATCCCTGCCTGCAGATAATGCTGCTTTATATATCTCTGACTTAACTGTATCGATATTCTCTTTAACTGACATCCGGGTCAATCACTCCGTTACTCTATAAGATGTAATAAAATCAAAAATTAAACTAACAAATACTATACGATAAATTTCTTCCACTAGGATTCCGCGCAGGCAAAACATTAACTTGGTTTATGTATTATGGGTATATTAGTATCCTATCGTTTATTTCCAGATCGATATTTGTATCCTCCCCCTGTATGATAGCCCATTCTTCATCTTTAGCGCGAATCTTCACCTTCACAGGCTTGGTTCCATCCTGGCGTAACACCTTAACTACGATTTCGTCTTTGTCACGTATAATTCCCTTTATCGGGATCATTAAGCCATTAGTAGTAATCCCTATTTCGGCCTTTATATTACGGATTTCCAGAACACTATCCAGACATTCATCCACTTCAAAAATAACCAATGCTGAATTCTTTGAGCTATTAATCGTTCGTACTTTCGCTTCAACATTAGTATCGCATAAGCCAGGTAACTTTAGACTGACTATATCACCTTGCTCAAAATATACATCCTGACTTGTAATTAGGGATAACAGATACCATCTGTTGGAGGTTATTATTTTAAATAAAGGTGCATCTATAATATTACCATCCTTATCGTCTTTGAATTCACTAAAGGAAACATATTGTTCGGGATCCAGATAGTCTATACCAATGGGCATTAATAGATCTTCTAAACCGTCTAATTCAAAACCGATAATTCCTGCTTCAGGAGCTGAGATTTCTAACTTCCAATCACCCAACTGGGTTTCAATTTCACTTTTCTTTACAAACAATTCTTCTAAGTAATCATCGGAGGAGGCTGCCTTATCCAACATTCTTTGCCTGCGTTTTAGCAAGCCCCTGAGTTCTTCTTCTAGTCTGGGCATTTCTTTTGTGGTACCTCCGCCTACAAAACCCTGCATACTATGTACTAACCCATCTATGTTCTTCTGTATTGTTTCAAAATCCGCATCAATAATATTCTTAATAATGTTTTTGTTCTGATAATCTGATATCTTTGATTCTATTTTGTATAATTCGTCTACTAAACCCCCATCAAAGCCTTCCCTGTATAGAATGGCTATCGTACTATTTTTTTCTACGGATTCACCTGCGGATACAAAAAATTCTACCTTTCCATAGTCGGGTGCTTTGTAGGTCTTCTCTTCTCTGACAACCAGCCCGGGGCAATCATCCCATGTTGTTATTTCTCCATATCCAATAGTATAAACTAAAGGCTTTCTAAAAATTGACCTGCCCAAAAACATTAGTAACAATACAGCGGCTGCCATGAAAAGGTAAAATCTTGGTTTGATCTTTCTGCCTGAAACAGATCCTTTTGTCATGGCGGTACTTCTCCTATGCATTATTTACATAATAAATTACTATTTCTATGTAAAAACTAAAAATCCTCCCTAGATTAAAAAATACTTTAAGAAACATTTTTATAACCTATATAATTACTTATCCTGTTAAAAAATACGAATATGATATAATCATTTCTGACAGATGGTTTTAGTAACTCTGACTTGGTTTCCTTCTTTATTGAATTGAATCTTGTTACATAAGGCATTGACCAACATTAGGCCTCTGCCACTCTCTAGTTCTTCTAAACATTTGCGCTTGTGATTATTCCTGCCTATATGGCTATAATCAAAACCCGGACCTTCATCCTTTACAGAAATATCCAATGTGTTAGAATCTACTTCTTCAATTTGAATGCTAACCTTTTTATCGCAGAATCCTTTATTGCCATGCTTGATCCCATTACAGATCAATTCATTGATTATAAGTCGAAATTCGTACAGGTCTTCCTCGTCCAAAGAATTCCAGTTTCTGATATGGTTCATCATCTCATTAGCCAATTTCCTTATAGCTAAAGGATTGTTAACAATAATTTGTTTTTTAAAGAGCGGCTTCACCAGTTCTTCCTCCATGCCCGATATAATGATATAAAACTAACGCAACTATTTATACCACCCTATCCCTCTATAAAACATTTAATCTGAAAGGGCTTTAATTTCCGCTGTTCTTAATTATTTATTGTCCTCTTGATATAGGATCTAAAGCGTCCTAACAGTCTCCTTTCCATCCGGGAAATGAACATTTGTGATACGCCTATTTCTTCCGCTATTTCCCGCTGGCTCCTTTCTTTGAAAAATCTGTCATGCAGAACCTTCTTTTCTGTTTCGTCAAGCCCTGACATCATTTTCTCTATTATATCCCTATCCTCTACTAGAGAATAATTCTTTTCTTCCCTGCCTACCATGGCCATCAGTTCCGTTTCATTATCCTCGTCAATATAAAAATCCAGGGAAGCTGTATTAGTAAGATAGCTAGATTCCATTAGCTCCAGGACTTCCTCTGTAGTTATATTTAAGTATTCCCCAATATCCTCCGGCTTAGGACTTTCACCCAGCTGATTGGTCAAGAACGCCCGGGCACTCTCCAACTTTTTTAGCATTTCGCTTTCCTTGCGTGGCAGACGAATTATGCGGCTTTTATCCCTAAAATGGTTCTTTATCTCCCCAATTATAGTGGGGGTAGCAAAACTTGAAAACTTATACCCTCTGGTAACATCAAAGCGTTCTAAAGCCTTAATCAAAGCCAGTGAAGCTACCTGAAACAGGTCATCATATTCAATACCCCTATTTACAAACTTTCTGGCAATGATCTCCGCAATATAAAGATAATGCCCTACCAATTCATTTCTGATTTCTATATCCCGGGTCTCATAATATTGCCGAAGCAGCAAGTCTTCATCAAGGGTTTTGGATTTGCTCTTATGTTGACTATCCATAAGCCTATTGACCCCCTACTTCCTTATACATGTATATAGCTCTCAAAAGACCCTTATCTATATTAAATTCCGTTTTATCCATTATATAACTGAGTATATATCTGCCCATCTTCGTCTGGTTGTTATCTTCCAATGATAAATCTCCATCTTTCCACAGACCTTCACCCAGAATTTCTATACGTATCCCTTTGGATTCAACAAAAAGTTTTATTAAAATTTGCTCGGGGTTAGAGATTTGGTTGATAAGTAATATTATAGCCTCTGCCACTGCCATCTTTATATCCTCAATCTGATCAATATCAAAATTCATCCTATTTGCAACAGCAGCGCTAGCCAGCCTCGCAACCATAACGTATTCAGGTTTAGAAGGTAATTTTAAAGAAATAATGTCATTATTCATGCTTCTTGCACCCCAATGGTAAAAATTTTGTCAAGTCCTGTAATTACAAATATTTTATGTATGAAGGGTTTTAAGTTGTTGATTTCAATGCTTCCATCATACTCTTTAACTTTCTTTAACAAGCTGATAAGAACCCCCAGCCCCGTACTGTCTATATAAGTAAGATCAGCACAATCCAAAACAAAATCGCCCCTATGTTGCTCGGCTAAATCGTGAAACTTTTTCTTTAGTTCCGGGGCATTGTATACATCAACTTCGCCAATAATAAGGACGTGCCAGGTCTTGGTATCTTCCATATATTTCTCTTTAATGTCCATGTTCCTTCCCCTTTCATATCATCTTTAATATTGCTATATTCCTTTTCAATAAATACATCAAGATAAAACGTTCTTCGTTTTATAACCTTACTTGGTATTTATTATATCATCAGTGCAAGCCTTCAATGGGCTTGCTTCACACCGATTCAATAAATACATCAAGATAAAACGTTCTTCGTTTTATAACCTTACTTGGTATTTATTATATCATAAGTGCAAGCCTCCAATTGGCTTGCTTCACACCGATTCAATAAATACATCAAGATAAAACGGTCTTTGTTTTATTTCATTACTTGGTATTTATTATATCATATTATGTAGTATTTTTGTTCTTATCCTTTTAAATAGGTACCCCAGAGCCAATTATATGATTTTATTTTTTTGCTTGACAGTGGTAAAAAAATATTGTATAGTATTATTCGTCGCTTGGAAACTATATACCGGGGTGTAGCGCAGTTTGGAAGCGCACGTGCTTTGGGAGCATGGGGCCGGGGGTTCAAATCCCTCCACCCCGACCATAATACATAAATTGTATTATTTGGTCTATATGATAAAGAACTTGATAATGCATCACTGCTACGGTTCAACTTTTGAACCTTTCCTTGGTAATAATAGTTATTTAAGGGCCTTTAGCTCAGTTGGTTAGAGCAACCGGCTCATAACCGG
>JAAYSJ010000159.1 GCA_012518395.1 Clostridiales bacterium | reverse complement strand
TGCTATCTTCACCATGGCCGCATAGCAAGGCCTCCTGCCCTACTTCTATCCTTCCCCTTTCAATCTTCCCTACAGCAATCCTGCCTACATAATCGTCATAGTCTATTGTAGATACCAACATCTGCAGTGGCGCTTCACTATTACCCATAGGCCCGGGAATATGCTCTAGTATTGTGTCAAACAAGGGGGTTAAATCTTGTCCTTTTGAACCTGCATCCAAGGAAGCCGTTCCCTCCCTGGCAGAGGCAAAAATGAAGGGACAGTCTAGCTGCTCCTCCCCTGCATCCAAGTCTATTAACAATTCCAATACTTCATCTACCACTGATTCAGGTCTCGCATCGGCTCTATCAATCTTATTTATAACGGCTATGATCGGCAGATTAAGCTCTAAAGCCCTGGTCAATACAAATCTGGTCTGGGGCATGGGTCCCTCAAAGGCATCTACTAATAGAAGCACCCCATCTGCCATCTTCAATACTCTCTCGACCTCACCGCCAAAATCCGCGTGACCCGGGGTGTCAATGATGTTTATCTTAACTCCATTATAAGTAATAGCAGCATTTTTGGACAGTATTGTGATTCCCCGCTCCCTTTCGATGTCGTCTGAATCCATTATCCTATCCTCTACCCTTTGATTTTCGCGAAAAATACCGCTTTGGCGCAAGAGCTGATCGACTAAAGATGTCTTCCCATGGTCTACATGGGCTATAATTGCTATATTTCTAATATCTTGTCTTGAAATCATATTTCCACCCGATTCTGTAATAATTTAATCTCTTTTATATCTTCTTGCTATAATGAATTATTAACTCATCTTAACAAAGATGCATATTAGCATAAAATATCCTAATATGCAAAATAATTTTCTAAACATGACTAAGTTAATATGGATCTGACTCCTAACTTCCAACTTCCAACTTCTAAAAAGCAAAGGCGGCTCCAGCGCCGCCTTTGTTTGTAATTTTTTGTTTAATTTCTTCATAGACCAATAATCCCATATTACAGTATCAACGGTCTGATCTTTATTCTTGAATGATAGCTGGATTTCTTATAAAAGGTTCGCTAAATTCCAGATTACCGAAGGAATTCACTACATGACCATCCACCATAAACTGAACCTCTTTAATATTAGAGGTATTAACCGGGTCAGTGAGAGAATTGACTATAGAGTATAAGGTCATCAGAGCTCCGGTACTCCCCATTCTATTGCCATCCAACTTGCCGGGCAGATCTATTATGACTCTAATATTATTTTTATCCATTGATACTTTAATATCCTCTGAAGATATCCCCTGGGGCATAACGCCTATCTGTTCCGTATCATCCCTGGGGCCTAAGATCAATTCGTCTATTATGGCCTTAGCTATCTGCAAGTTTTCCCTACTCATAGCTCTATAATCAGGTACCAGATAACTAGCGCTACTGTCCGGGAAATATATTTTTAACTTTTTCCCCAACTTATTGGGGAAGTTTTCCTCAGACAGGGGTTTCTTCAAATCTTTATCATATAAGGGCATATCTATATAATTATTATAATCATTTTGGTAAAATATTTTTACTCCTTCAATGTTATTCAGACCTGAAAGGCTATAGACGATTGAACTTAGAATAACCGCCTCTTTGCTTTTTAATAGATCAGATTCTTCTTCCAGCTCTTCAGGGCTATGCTTTTCGCCCCTGGAAGTCTCTTTATTCAAAAAGGGCACTTTTATATCCTTTGAAAAATAAAGAGCTACTATTTGCATGTCGGTTTTGCCACCATCTAGGAGTTTTGCATCCAGCAATTTGGTTCCCTTCGGTATAACAGGATACAGACCCTTAGATGTTTCCACGGGGCCCTTTATAAGTTCTTCTATGATAGCCCTGGCTATCCCCCCATTTTTTACCTTTACCGGTCTTACCTCCGGTAATAGGTAATTCCCGCGAAAATCCCTAAAAAACAATTCCCTGTTTACTTCTTTTAGGGAATCTTCATTAACTTGGCGATTTTCTGCTGCAATAAGTTCGTCAATGCGATTGCTGGATTTGCTGAGCACCCCCAAGGTCTCACCATCAGGAGTTCCATCAACCGTCAGTTCCCGGCCATTCACTGTAATCTTCACATATTCTATATCCCCGCGCTCCACAAGGGTATTTACTATTGAAGTCCGCGCAACTAACAGACTCTCAGATTTTAAGAACTCCTTGGACAAATCAATAGTTACAATATCATCAGTTTGTTCGACACCGAGAATTTTCGTCAATCTATAAATAACTGGCTGAAGATCTTGAGTTTTAGGCCCTTTGATCAAAGCCTTAACGATCTCTTCAACAGGCAGGGCTGTATCTGTAATCTCAATGTTCTGGGATTCGTATACTAACATATTGTTTTCCTTATCCCAAAAATATAGGGATATATTCTGTTGGTCGGAGGAATTGGTTTCGTTATCTGATACCTGGTCTTCGCTCTCCGGCGGAATCCCATCCATCAATTCCTCTTCACCCTTATCCATATCCTTTTTTATCAATCCCTCTGGCATCTTGCTACATCCCGCTACTAACAACAAGCAAAATAAAACTACGGTATAGCAGAATATTGACTTTCTCATAATATCCCCCTGTAACATCAACGAAAATCTGTAATAAATTCTGGCAATTTGACCTTCCAAATATCATCTTCACTAACTACGGTTATCCTATCCCTATTCATCTCTTCCTTCTGGCCGGAAGTATAGTTTACAGTATACGATACTGTAACAAATGCCTTACCATCCGGCTTTATCTCTTCATCTACAATAAATTCATCGTCCAATTCCAACCCATTTACCAAAACAGGCCAGAGCCTTTCAAGCTCTTCTTTTGTAGGAAGCCGATCTTTAGACGCCGTTTCACTGGCAAGTAAAGAATAAACCTTATCCCATTTAGGTTCTCCCAACAGCCCCTCAAATACGGTTTGTACCGATTTAGCTGGAGTAAGAATATAGGATCTATCTCTAAATAAAGCCGTCAATACTGCATTCTCCCTTTCGTCCTCACCCATCTCTGTCCATTGAGGGAACATCAAAGCTCTTAAATGTTCGTCCAAGTCAATATAAGATATGGCACGGTTTTCCACTAGGAATTTTACTTGATTGACCCCCGCCAATTCCGTTAAGGAATCTACTATGGAATAGATGCTGAGCAGTTTCATCTCAGCTTTTACAGCTGCGCTTCTTTCTTCCGTAGTTTCTTCCTTGCCCGGAACCTCTGCCAGATCTATATCGCCTATAAATTCTTCGCTTAAATTAACAAATACCGTTTCACCCTTGCGGGTTATATCTAAAACTTCGACTCCCGGCGGCATTATAGCTGTTCGATCATGGTATTCGGATCCCTTGAGCAATTCTTCCACTACTAATTGTTCCCAAGTCTGTTTATCACGAACAGCAGTCCTGACCTCAGGTACAAGATAATCAGAATATCTGTGTTTGAAATATAAGGTAATAGTTTGTTCCTCAGGGTTAGGTTCAGGGTCTATAGATAAAACCTTCTCCTTAGCCGAAGGCAATTCCTTGTCAGCATTTTTATCCCCACTGTCATAATAATCATTACCACCTATTATACTACACCCGGTGATTGCAATAACGCACAGAACTAACACCAATTTGTACCAGTACTTCATACCTATGTCTCACCTCCGGTTATTGTGGTAGCACAATTATTTACTGTCATTATAGAGTACTTAGTTTACAAAACATTTAAGCAAAGTTAACAAATCAATGAAAACAATACCTTTTACCTATTCTACCCAAAGGGGTAAACTAATAGAAAATGTCGTTCCCATGGTTTCCTTACTATCTACCCGTATGCTGCCATCGTGCATTAAGACAATGTTTTGGGCAATAGACAACCCCAGCCCCGTTCCCCCGGTATACCTGGATCTTGCTTTATCCACCCGGAAAAAACGGTCAAATATATGGGGTATCTCCTCTGCCGGTATACCTATACCAGTATCAGATACCTTAACAATAGCCTGATCGTCCATAACGTATGCATCGATCATGACCTGACCCCCTTCTGGTGTATATCTTATGGCATTGTCTACTAAATTGCTGATAGCCAGTTGCAACCTTGGGCCATCACCCTTTACCATTATTCCTCCTGCAATGTCAACATCCAAGCTAATATCTTTTTTATCAGCCAGTATCCCAAGCCTTTTAATGGTTCTCTTGATCAGATCAGACAAATCCAAAGTAGTAAATTCTGAAAGCTCTGTTTGAGCATCCATCTTCACCAGAGACAATAGATCCGTTATGATATTATTTAGCCTATCAATCTCTTTATTTATATCGTTTAAGAACTCGATATATACGTCGGGCAC
>JAAYSJ010000158.1 GCA_012518395.1 Clostridiales bacterium | reverse complement strand
CCCCCCCCGGCCGTAAATACGTGACCCTGACGTATTCCACCGTATCGGAAAATGGTTTATTCCGGACATCTTCCAACTTCCAGTATTTATAGCCGTCTTTCAAATTTCTTCACCGAACTTTTCTTCCAGTCCTCCAGGATTTCCCTCCATTCTTCATCCTGCTTCTGTCTGTCCAGGTAAGCTTTGATATCCTCCTTCTTTTCCTCTAAGGTATGGGTTTTTTCAGGAATCTTTTCGTCCAATTTGATGATATAGTACCCAAAAGGAGTAGCTATAGGGTCGGAGACCTCCCCAGCCGAAAGCTTAAAGGCAGCTTCCAGATATTCTTTAGGAAGGTGCGGGTTCTCTTCATTAAATGTCAGCCCCTCCTTCATAGCCTCTGCGGCATCAGGATTTTCTTCCTCTACCAAAGCCATAAAGTCGTCTTGTTCCTGAGCTTTTTTGAAGACGCTGTCGGCCTTTCCCTTTATAACTTGCAATTGTTTATCCAAGAACTTTTTGGCCTCATCTTCTTTTTTATCGTCCATTAACTTTTGATATTCTGCAATATTCCCTGCCGGGATCTCCACTAACACATGCCTTACCTTTACCTGTGGCGCTTCATAAAGAACCACAGGCTTACCTTGGGTCAAGGCTATATTCTCTTTCTGTTTTTCCAATTCTTCGCTGTAGTATTCCTCTATATCGGACTCCTCGACTGTAATATGGCCTACAGTTTTTTCATATAGTTTATCTATAGTTTTTTGTTCTGCAATAAACTCTATATATTCTTCCTGGCTCATACCCAAGCTTTTTAACTGTCCGTCCAGGTACTCTTGAGCCTCTTTTGCATAATCCCTTTCCTCGGGTTCCGCCCCTTCCTCGCCTTCCCCGGTCTGGCCTTCCTCACCGGCCTCTTTCAGCCCTTCTTCTACTTCTTTTTTGATTTCTTCCCACTCTTCCCTGGCTTCTTGTCTAAGCTCATCGGTTACAACAAAGCCTGCTTCTGTAGTCTTCTGATTAAGAAGTTTCTCTGTAATCATTTGCTCTAAGACGGATTTTTTCATTTCCAGTACATATTCTTTGTTGCCCTCATCATTTAAAGATTCGTCCGTCAGGCCATGAAGGGCTTTCTCCCTTTCTAATCGATCCAAAACTTCACCTTTAAGAATCGGCTCACCGTTCACTTTTGCCACTACCTGTGCCCTGTCCTTCTCCGGGTTGACCCCTACCATATGGCAGCCGCCTAATATAACCAGTGATAATACAACTATCAAAATTTTGCTAATGTTCTTCCTGTGTCCCATCTTTCCTCTTCCTTTCAGCTATTTCCAAGGGATCCAACCCCGTTTATCCTTATGATAACTCCTATTTTAACCTTTTTCTTTGAGTTTTTGCAACTGTTCTAATATATCTTTCGCCTCACTTAAGGCAGCTCCCGCCTCGAAATTTTTCAGCTTGATCCTCAACATGGGTATTCTAAAACTATCATACCTTAATTTGTCCCTATTCTCATTTAAGAGCACCATCATGTGCTTTGGTTCCAGGGATTTAGGACTTAAAAGCCGGAGGATAACCTCCCTTTCCCTATGGGTGATCTCCGATATCTTAAATTTTCCGGCTAGTGCCTTTATATAGGCTATATCTACCAAATTAGCTACAGGCACCGGCATATCCCCAAACCTGTCTATCAATTCGTCTTCAACATCGGATTTATCCTGAAGGTTTTCTATCGATGCTATTTTTTTATAAATTTCGATTTTCTGACTCTGAGAGCTAATATATTCGTCATCAATAAAGGCACTTACCCCTATATCTATAAGAATCTCCGGCGGCTCTGATACTTCCTCGCCCTTTAAGGTCTTTACTGCTTCGTCCAATAGTTTGCAATAGAGTTCGTAGCCCACGGCAGCCATATGGCCGTGTTGCTGGGATCCTAAAATATTACCCGAACCCCGAATTTCTAAATCCCTCATGGCTATTTTAAACCCGGCGCCAAACTCGGTAAATTCTCTGATAGCCTGAAGCCTTTTTTCCGCCACCTCGGAGATTATTTTGTCCTTCCTGAAGGTTAGATAGGCATATGCCATCCTGTTAGAACGGCCTACCCTGCCCCGAAGCTGATATAGCTGAGATAAACCATAATAATCTGCATCATATATGATGATAGTATTAACATTAGGTATATCCAGCCCGCTTTCGATTATAGCAGAGCATATGAGCAGATCGAATTCTTTATTATAAAAATCCACCATAACCTTTTCAAGGACAGACTCGCTCATCTGCCCATGAGCCATCCTAATCCTGACATCAGGAACCAAGTCTCTTAGCCTTTCTGCCATTCTCTCCATTGTCTTTACCCTGTTGTAAACAAAGTATACCTGGCCTCCGCGACGGACTTCCCTGAGGATTGCATCCCGTACCAAAAAATCATTGTATTCCGCTACGTAGGTCTGCACCGGAAATCTGTCCTCAGGCGGAGTTTCAATGGTACTTATATCCCTTATGCCTACCAATGACATATGAAGAGTTCGGGGTATAGGCGTAGCTGTCAGAGTTAGGACATCCAAATCCTTTTTCAAATTCTTTATGGTTTCCTTATGCCCTACTCCAAAGCGCTGCTCTTCGTCTACAATTAATAGCCCTAGGTCTTTATAAGTTACATCTTTGCTGAGTAATCTGTGGGTGCCTATGATGATATCTATATTTCCCTGCCCCAGGGATCTAACGATATCCCTTTGCTGGGCTGGGGTTTTAAACCTGCTAAGAACCTCTATCTTTACCGGGAAGTCCTGAAATCTGTTTATAAAGGTACTATAATGCTGCTGGGCCAAAATAGTAGTAGGAGCCAGCATGGCCACCTGTTTACCGTCCATCACCGCTTTAAAGGCCGCCCTTATGGCTACCTCTGTTTTTCCGTAGCCCACATCACCGCATAAGAGCCGATCCATGACCCTGCCCTTTTCCATATCCCTTTTTATCTCTTTTATAGCCCTTTCCTGATCCGGAGTTTCCTCATAAGGAAACATATCATCAAATTCCCTCTGCCATGGGGTGTCCGGGGAAAACTGATAGCCTTTCAGAGCTTCCCTGGCTGCATAGAGATCGACTAGATCCATTGCCAGCTTCTGCACAGACTGGCGAACCTTGGCTTTGGCCTTCTTCCATTCATTTCCCCCCAGTTTAGATAATCTGGGGGTTCTGTCATCCATACCGATATAGGGTTGAACCATATCTACCTGATCTGTAGGAATATAGAGTTTATCAGTCCCACCGTATCTTATATGCAGGTAATCACGTTTCTGCTCATTTACTGTAAGGGTTTCTATGCCCAGGTATTTTCCTATACCGTGTACCTCATGGACTATATACTCCCCCACCTTCAGGTCAGTAAAAGGATCCAGTTTATTTTTCTTTGCAGCGGGTTTTGTCGCCCTTTTGGGTTTTTGGACCCCATAGATTTCGTTCTCACTAATTATAGTCAGACCGCCCTCGGTATATTCAAAACCCTCACTGATACTTCCGGGGAGTACAATAATCTGCCCCTTGGGAACTGCCCCTTCTATAGTGTTACTGAAAACCGCCTCCACACCCCTGTCATAGAGGTTTGAAGCTAGACTCTTTGCCCTTGAAGCACTTCCGGCAAAAAGAATTACAGAATAATTTTTTTGATGCCATTGCTTTAAATCCTCTGCCAAAATATCAATTTTCCCATGGTAGGGGGGGATGGTTCTGGATACAAAATTATATACTGCTCTTGGAACAAAATCCGGCACAGATCTGGGAAGGGACTGAAATCCGACCCTTTTGAAGTCTTCTGCTTGGGATAAAAATTCCGTATGATTAATAAAAAGCCGTCCTTGACCAGGAAGAACTATTCTGTCTTCCAACAGGGCTTTAAAATGCTCTAAAAATTCATCTTCCAGGTGGCTGTGGGTCTCCTTTATCCTAGCTGGTTCATCTAAGACTATCAGACTTGAAGGATCCAGATAATCCAATATAGTAATACCTTGGGGATAAAAGTATGGAAAATAATTGTCTAGGGCATTATGAACCATGCCCTGGCTCACATCCTCTAATAAAGCAGAAACCCTTCTCTTCAGGGCTTCTTCCCCGGGGCCTTGCCCTTTATCAATGGTCTTTCTAAGATCTTCTTCTATCCCTGCAAGCCCCACTTTTAGCACATCTTCCGTCAGTACCAATTCCCTGGCCGGTGAAACGGACAAAGTTTCGACCTTCTCTACGGAACGCTGGGTTAAGGGATCGAAAGAGCGTATGGAATCTATCTCGTCATCGAAAAATTCTATCCTGTAGGGGCTGTCTTTTGCCATAGGATAGATATCAGCAATGCCCCCTCTCAGGCTAAATTGACCCCTGCCTTCTACCATGGTCACCCGTTCATAACCCATTTCTACCAGATTTCTGGCCAGAGTATCCATAGGGAATTCATTACCTATCTTTATGTTAAGCAGGCTGTTTTTGAATATTTCAGGCGGGGTTTGAAAGAAGAGCAGAGCCTCTATGGGAGCCACCAGCACAAAATTCTCCCCTGAAACCAGTCTTTCCAAGACTTGAAGCCGCCCGGTGTAAAGTTCTGTAGAATGTGCAGCAATTTCATAAAATACCGGTTCCCTGGGGGGAAGCACCATTGCCCTGTTGCCGGTATAGAAATTAATGTCTCTGCAGACCTTTTTTGCCTGGTCATAGCTAGGGGTTATATACAAACATTGTCTGTCCAAGGGAAATAATATCCCCGATAACATATGACTTTTCTGAGCCTCGGAAGGTCCAGAAACCAAAATAGGGCCGCCCTCTTCCCGGACGGCCATTTTAATTTGTTTAAATTTATCCCATTCTAAAATAGGTTCCAACCATTTTACAGTCAAAAAATCATCCTTTTAATTATCCATTACATCTGCTCATGGCATAGTTTATGCCCCTGGTTATAATAAACTCCACCCCCTGGACTGCCCGCTGGCAAGCATCCTTTAAGGGGGGTATTTCCTCCTCTGTAAAAGAAGAAAGGACATAGTCTTTAAGATCCCAATTTTGGGGGGGTCCGCCTATACCCAGCCGGACTCTGGGAAAGCCCTGGCTGTTCAACAGGTAAATAATATTTTTCATACCATTGTGAGTGCCGGCACTTCCTGAGTCCCTTATCCTTAGCACCCCAACATCTAAATCTATATCGTCATATATTATGATAAGTTCTGAATCTTCTACCTTATACCAGTTTTTAAGGGCCAGAATACTTTCGCCGCTTAAGTTCATATAGGTCTGGGGTTTGGCCAAGACTACTTTTTCCCCCGCAAAGATGCCTTCGCCCAGGATTGCTTTATGCTTAATCTTTTTTATCTTTATGCCCAGCCTTTCAGCCAACATATCAAGGACAACAAAACCTATATTATGTCTGGTATCAGCATACCTTATGCCCGGATTTCCCAGCCCCGCAACAATATACACAAGGCACCGCCTATTCAAATAAGGTGCTTACGGGTAAATCTTCGTAGATCCTGTCAATAGCCTCTGCAAAGATGGGGGCAACGGATAGAACCTTTATTTTATCTATATGCTTTTCCGGGGGCAAGGGTATGGTATCGGTTATTAAGAATTCTTTAATGGGTGAGTCCTGTATTCTCTCAATAGCAGGCCCGGATAATACTCCATGGGTAGCACAAGCATAAATTTCTTTGGCTCCATTGGCCAGCAGGGCATTAGCCCCCTCTACCAGGGTTCCTGCGGTATCAATGAGGTCGTCCACCAAGAGGACCTTTTTTCCCTTAACATCCCCTATTACATTCATAACTTCTGCTACATTTGCTCTGGGTCTGCGCTTGTCTATAATCGCTATAGGAGCATTGAGCCTGTAAGCAAAGCCTCTGGCTCTGTTAACGCTCCCTATATCCGGAGTTCCTACTACTACGTCCTGATCCTCGAAACCACACTCCAAGTAATACTGCACCAGTATGGGCAATCCTACAAGGTGATCCAGGGGAATAGAGAAAAACCCTTGAATCTGTGGAGCATGAAGATCCATGGTAAGAACCCTGTCAGCCCCAGCAGTAGTAATAAGATCCGCTATTAGTTTAGCAGTAATGGGGTCTCTGGCTTTAGCCTTTCTGTCCTGTCTTGCATATCCATAATAGGGCATAACGGCAGTGATCCTGCCTGCAGAAGCCCTTTTAAATGCATCTATCATTATAAGCATTTCCATGAGGTTGTCGTTGCTGGGAAAACTGGTTGATTGAACGACAAATACATCAGCCCCCCTTACCGTCTCATGTATATTTACGCTAATTTCACCATCGCTAAAGGTGGTTACCTCAGCTTTGCCCATGGGGATCCCTACACATTCGGCAATCTCCTTGGCTAGTTTTGGATTAGAATTGGCAGAAAATATTTTTATGCTTGTACCGTGAGTTATCATTAGTTGTCCTCCGTTTCGTTCTTATGCTTTTCTACCCAGCCTTCTTTATTGACCTGTTGAGCTCTGGCAATAGATAATGCCCCTGGGGGCACATCACGGGTTATAGTCGAACCTGCTGCTATGTAAGAATCATTTTCCACAGTGACGGGGGATACTAAATTCACGTTGCAACCGATAAAAGCATTATCTTCAACAATTGTCCTGTGTTTTTTCTTACCATCGTAATTTACAAATACTACACCGCAACCTATGTTAACATTCTTGCCCACATCACCGTCTCCTACATAGGTTAGGTGGGAGACCTTGCTACCCTCACCAACATTTGAGTTCTTTATCTCTACGAAGCATCCTACTCTAACCTTGCTGCTTATTTGGCTGCCCGGCCTTATATACGAAAAGGGCCCAACACTCGTCCCATTCCCCACCCGGCTTTCCAAAACAACTGAGCTTTGGATCTGGGCTTCTTTACCTATCCTGGAATCTACTATCCTGTTATTTTGATAGAGGATAGCGCCTTCTTCTATGGTAGTGTGCCCTTCCAGAATATTTCCCGGATATATGGTTGCATCCTTTCCTATCTTTACGTTGGGACCTATATAGGTATTATTAGGGTCTATTATTACAACCCCATTATCCAAGTGGCCTCCGTTTATACGCTGTTTCATGATTTCTTGTGCCTTGGCCTGATCCCGGTATGTGTTTATACCCATAGTTTCTTCCTGTTCATACTCGGTATATACTCCTATTTTCTTCCCTGCCTTGGTTAAAGTGTCTAGCATATGGGACAGGTGGTATTCTGGTTTGGATTTGTTATGATCAAATTCGGACATTGCCTCCGCCAGAGCAGGAGCGTAGCAACAGCAAACCGACGCCTGTGCTGTATTATCCGCACAAGTACCTAGAAAAACCCCGTCATAGTTGCCTTCCCTGGAATACTCAATCAACCTTTTTAAGGTATGCCCCTGGACTAAGGGTATATTGTCTGCCATAAGGACGACATATCCTTTATGACCCCGTAGATAACCCTGAATCGGGGGTATAATTGCATTGTCATTATCCAGTATCACCACAGATTGGCGGTCAGAAACCTCAAGGGCAGACCCTATAAGATATTCTATTATTGGTTGACCACAAATTTTTTGCATAACTATTGGCAGGGTGAACTCTATCCGACCCACGTCCCCTGCCTTAATAATTACTACTATTACTTTATCCCTCATCTAAGCTCTCCCCAATAGTATTAGCTGGCTACTTCATTATACAACAAAAATGTAAAAATGTTTACTATATGTTGAAAAAGAATAGGAAGACTTGAAAAGGGATCCCAAAACTAATAAGCTTCAAAGGAGAGGCATCTCCTTTGAAGCTTATTGATCGCTAATCAATTCGAACTGGTCCAGGATAACCCTCTGGAGCTCACCCCTCATATCGGAATTGATTGGGTGGGCTATATCCCGGTACTCCCCATCCGGTGTCTTACGGCTGGGCATTGCTATGAACAGACCGTTTTGACCTACGATTATCTTTATATCATGGACTACAAAGACATTATCAAAGGTTACAGACGCAACTGCTTTCATCTTGCCGTCACCGCCGACTTTCCGAACCCTTACATCAGTTATTTCCAATCTAAGCTCACCACCTTCCAGTCGAAACGTAGTAGTGCAATATATATATTCGCCAAAAATAACCAGAGTCCTGCCTAAAATTAAAAAATGTTGGGAACTTTCCCTAATTAACCCTCTTTTAGCCACATAGAGGGTTTTACGATAACCTTAGGCTCATTTTCGTCGCCAAGATCCAATTCCATTAGGGATCTATAATCTTTGACCTTTTTCTCTTTGGGATCTTTCGTAGACATTATTACGCCCACCCCTACGACCTCAGCCTCAAATTCGTGAAGGAGATCTATAAGCCCGCCAACAGTGCCGCCACCTTTCATAAAATCGTCAATAATAAGACCCCTTTGCCCCCTCTGCACCGATCTTTTGACCATAGACATGGTCTGTATGCGCTTGGATGAGGCTGAGACATAATTTATGGACAATGTAGAACCCTCCGTTACCTTGCTTTCCCTCCTGGCCAGAACGACGGGACAATCTAATGCTCTGGCCGTCATAAGCGCTATGGGAACACCCTTAGTCTCAACGGTCACTACAAAGTCTGGCTGGGTATGGCGAAACTGGGCTGCCAGCATCTTACCAAATTCCTGGACTATCTTGGGCGTAAAAAGTATGTCAGTCATATACAAAATACCACCTGGCAATATTCTATCGGCTACGGCAAGTTTCCCGCATATATCCTCTATAAAGCCTATATCTTTTTTAAATGACCGAGCTATACATCTAACTCCCCCAGCAGCCCCTACTACAGTCTCTACCTCGCCGAATTCATACTTGTCAAACAATTCCTTGATTATAGCAATATCTTCACTTATGGTAGATTTAGATGCCTTAAACATCTCAGTAAAATGATTAAAGGCAATAGTTTGGTTAGGATTGTTGCACAGAATGTTGACTATAGCGCCAATTCTTTCACTTCTTCTCACTCTTGCCATCCTATCACTCCTTTTCAATATGAATACTGCTGTATCTGGTTACCTATTATATCCAATTATATCATAGTTTCTGAGTATATCCGAATGTTTTCTTGAATTTTTCAATTATTATTCCGCTTTAATTGTTCTTTCATTGGTGTGATCCCATTTTTTATTTGGCTCCATTAATAATTGATTTCAAAAAGTAAAATTGATACAATCTAGAAGTTGGAAGTTAGAGGTTAGAAGTTAGAAAAAGGCGGCTCCCCGGTGTAATTTGAAAGATGTCCGGAATAAACCATTTTCCGATCCAATGGAGGCTGTTATGGACATAGATCTATATTTTGGAAATTAAAGATTAGAGGTTAGACGTTAGGAGTTGAAGATGACATGAAAAGGGTTTTAGGGTGTCTCCGTAAAGCGGCCACTGATTATAATATGATAGAGGAAGGGGATAGAATAGCCGTTGGGGTATCGGGTGGCAAAGACAGCTTGATCCTGTTAAAAGCTTTAAGGCTCTTCCAATATATGTCTGAAAAGAATTATGAGATTTATGCCATCACTCTTGATCTGGGTTTCGGGGATGTTGATTGGTCTGGAATCCAACAATATTGTAAAGAACTGAGTGTACCCTATACTATAAAATATACCCGGATAGGGGAAATAGTTTTTGATATACAAAAGGAGAAAAATCCTTGCTCCCTTTGCTCAAAGCTTAGACGGGGTGCCCTTCATAATGCGGCGTTAGATCTGGGTTGCAAAAAAGTTGCCCTGGGTCACCATAGGGAGGATACAATAGAGACCCTTTTTTTAAGCATGTTCTATGAAGGCAGACTAAACACCTTTTCTCCTGTAACCTATCTGGATCGTAAAGATATTACCCTTATAAGACCTCTGGTATATGTGCCGGAAGACGAAATGAAAAAATCAGCAGTGCGCAATAATCTCCCTGTGATATCTAATCCATGCCCTGCAGACGGGAAAACAAAAAGGGAGTATATAAAAAATTTGTTCCAGGACATTGCAGAAGATATACCAAATGTCCGAGAACAAATTCTAAGTGCTCTTAAAAAAAGCAACGATAATAATCTATGGGGAGTTTAACTATTATCGCCTAATGCGAATAGTATGGTTCCATGGGCAGCTATATCACCTTCTACCGTGGCTGTGCCAACACCTTTGCCCAAAACACCTTTGATCTTGATAATCTCTATTTCCAGCCTGAGTTGGTCACCGGGTATCACCTTGCGTCGAAACCTCATATTATCAATACCAGCAAAGAATGCCAGCCTGTTTTTGTGCTCTGGCATACTGAGTACTGCCACCGCTCCCAACTGAGCCATAGCCTCCACAATAAGCACCCCGGGCATTATGGGGATTCCGGGAAAGTGCCCCTGGAAAAAGGGTTCATTGATGGTAACGTTTTTTAAACCTATTCCCTTCTTGCCCGGTTCCAGCTCTAATACCCTGTCTATCAATAAAAAGGGGTAACGATGAGGTATTCTTTTCATTATTTCATCTATTTCTATTATACCCATCTATCTGTGTCTCCTTTAAGCTTATATCCTATGTATATTATGGTCTCCCTTTTATCCCCTTCTATAATCAAAAACCGGTATTTCCGCATAAGCATCTATATTATCCAATGCTTTCCCCGTGCCTATGGCAACACAGGATAGGGCATCCTGGGCTACATTGACATCAATTCTTAATCTTTCTTCCAAGAACTTGTCCAAACCATGAAGCAAGGATCCGCCACCAGTCATAACAATACCGTTTAGGCTTATGTCCGATGTCAATTCGGGAGGTGTCTTTTCCAAAACTGAATGGACGGTATCGGCTATGGTCTCTAATGGTTCTTCCAAGGCCTCAGTCATTTCGCGCCTGCTGATGGTAATGGTATTAGGCAAACCCGAGACCAGGTTTCGTCCCGTTACTTCCATGTTCACATCCTCTTTTTCCGGATATGCAGAACCGATATTAATTTTCATCTGCTCTGCTGTTCTATCCCCAATAAGAAGGTTGTAACGCCTGCGCATATATCTTATTATGGCTTGATCTAAAGCATCCCCGGCTATCTTTATAAACTCAGATATTACCGGTCCGCCAAGGGAGATGACAGCGATATCCATAGTCCCGCCCCCGATATCGACTATCATATTGCCGTGGGGTCTTCCTATATCTATTCCTGCCCCTATAGCAGCGGCTATAGGTTCCTCTATAAGAAAGGTGCGCCTGGCACCTGCCTCATAGCATGCGTCTATAACTGCTCTCTTCTCTACCTCGGTAACGCCACTGGGAACACATACCACTACCCGCGGTTTACGCCCCAGCCGTGAGGAAATAGCCTTTTTCAAAAAGTATCTTATCATCTTTTCGGTGAGTTCATAATCAGATATAACACCGTCTTGTAGGGGCCGTAATGCGACTATGTTCCCCGGGGTCCTCCCCAACATTTTGCTTGCTTCTGCGCCCACGGCAAGAATTTTGCCGCCTTTTAGATCTATTGCTACAACTGAGGGTTCACTCAATACTATGCCCTTTCCCCGAGCATATATCAAAACCCTTGAAGTCCCCAAGTCTATACCGATATCCCTGCTACTAAACACTTTCACCCGGTCCCCTCTTTCGTTTTGGCTTCCCTAGGGAATTTACATTTTATATAAAATTGCCCTAGAATATAATTATTCGATGTTTTCCGTCAAAATCCTTTTTTATATTGAAATATTTTATAACCCTATAGTCTTTTCCATCGTTTTTAGTTAAATCTACTATTTTCTTTTTCAGATTTATACTTAATTCTTGTAGCTCTCCCTCCCCTTATATGGCGTTCAGCCTTATTCTGATCAAGAACCTTTTTAACTCCAGCCCAAAGGGCAGGATTTATCTTGGGAAGCCTTTCTGCAACATCCTTATGTACTGTACTTTTACTGACCTTAAATACCTTGGCAGCCTCTCTCACCGTAGCCCCTGATTCTGCAATGTAATTAGCGATCTCGATGACCCTTTCTTCGATATAATCCTTCAAATTAAACCCCCCTCAAGACACCCTACGCATCCGGCAAAACTTTTTAATTTTATATTTACCGGAGCCTAAGCCTAATACTTTGGGCATATTGATAAATATGCGAGTTTTAAAGGATATAGAAGAAGTTTTCACAATTAAAACCGCCGGCTTGGCCGACGGTTTTATTATATTGAAACTGTTAGTAATTTGTTCACTTGTCAGAACCTATTAACTATTTAAGATATTCCTTTGGATCCACACTTTGACCGTCCAGTCTGACTTCAAAGTGAAGGTGGGGGCTGTCCAATATCTCCGATCCTGCAGTTCTTCCTACGCCGCTTATTATCTGTCCCTTATCTACCTTCTGATCTACGGTCACCATATTGGCTGTGGAGAGATTAGCATAGCAGGTTTTTAAGCCATTACCATGATCCAATGTAATACAAATTCCCATTAGGGGATCCTGTATTATTTCCTCTACGGTGCCGCCTAAGGCTGCCTTTACCTCTTCCCCTACAGAAGATTCAATGTCTATGCCAGGATGAGTGGTCCATTCTTTTAGGGTGCTGGAATATACCAATTCATCCATGCTATATTCCTTTATTATTTTCCCCTGTACAGGATAGACCATTGATGGGCTTGTATCCTTTTTTTCCGTATCCTTTTTTTCTTTAGGGGTTTCAGTCTTTGCTGGTTGTTCGCTTTTAGCAGCAGTATTTGCAGCCAAGGTTTCCTGTGTCCCATTTTCAGTTTCCAAATTTTGTTCACTATCTTTTACCTTTATATCTATCTTGTCTTTTAATGACTCATTAAGCCCGTCAGACCCGTCAGTCTTGGCCAATTCCGGTAGATCCGCCAGTTCTGTCACCCCGGGTGGTTCGTCTACCTTAGCCTTCTCGGCAATATCTCCCGGTTTTTGATCCTTCCCCGATGTCAATAGAACAGTCACCCCTATAATGACAATACAAACAAATAAAACGATATAGAAGCCCTGTTTATCTAGAAATCGTATTATTTTTTCCTTGGTAAAGGTTTCTCTAAACTTACCCTTGGACTTTGATTTCATGGGATACACCTCCAAAATTACTTATGAGACTGGGAATAAACATAAGTTTTCATATCACATTGATAATTGTCTCCAGTTTAGCGAAAAAAATACAGTTTATTCCGGAAAATATACTGTTTTCCCTTAATAAACTGTATTATTGCTCATATTATTGATAAAACCGCTGAGAGATTTATCCTAATCAAAATATATGGGGCTGAATCCTGTTCTCTACAGGAATATTTGAAGTTTTACCCCTCTATAGTAATGCTTAAGAATTTCGGTAAATCCCTTCCCTGCCAAAGCCATGGCATTGGCGCCGGTCTGGCTCATGCCTACCCCATGACCATAACCCACAGTGTCAATATAGATTTTGTCACCTTCATATCTGAAACTGAAGTCCGTGGAATTAAGGCCATACATTACTCTAAAATCCGTAGCTTTGATCTTGATATCCCCTACCATTAAAGTCCCGACTCTCCCGCTTTCGGTTCTGTTTAATATCTTTATGCTTTCCTTCAGGTTGCCCGCAGATAGCCCGCTTTTGGGGGATTTCCCTTTAAAGATCTCTGCAAATTTTTTATTGGTAAAAGAGAAGGTTTCCCTAAAACGGGGTGCGCTTTCTTCCCCGGGGCTATCAACTATAGTATAGTAGGGCAAGGCAGCTGAAAAGACTTCTGCCGAATCCTCAGTTTTCCCGTTACTGGTTGAATAGAAGAATACTTCTATGGGCTTATCGTTATAGGTCATGATATAGCCCCTGGTCTCACCTACTGCTCTATGTATTCTTTGGGCATTTTCTTCATATTTGTTTCCCCAGTTTTTCTCCTGCTGGGATTTGGGGATCCAGGCCTGACAATGACTATATTGGCTGCAGACATCTGCTCCTTTATGATTTGTACAACCGCTGCCCCCGCTGGCCTTCATCTTCCGTACTGCCAGAGTTCTGGCTGCCACTGCCTGAGCCTTCAAAGCTTCCATTTCAAAGGAAGCAGGCATTTCCGCTGCCAACACACCTTCTACATATTCTTCTAAGGGCATAGGCTCTAGGGCTTTAGAATAATGGTTATATAAGGTTATGGTTGGTTCATCGTAGTATGCCGCCCCGTCAGATTCTTTCACCTTTATGCTTTCTTCCTCTTCACCAGGTTGAAAAATAGGCGGGGGAACAGTCGAGTCTCTCTTTGAAAAAATGGCAACGATCAATGAAGGTAATATTAAAACCATTACAACAATCAATATGATTACATCAATCCACCGCTTCATATATCTCCCCTCTTATTTTGCTTTCCTTCGTTTTCAATAGTATGGGTATAATCTACGGTATGATGTTTGCTAACTCTTTAGAACGGGGCGATTTTAAAATGGTCTCCTCTCTATGTTGGCGCCTAAGCTAGCAAATCTGTCCTCGATCCTGTAATAACCTCTGTCTATGTGGAATATGTCCAATATCTCTGTCTCGCCCTTTGCCACCAGGCCTGCCAATACCAAGGCAGCCCCTGCTCTTAAATCTGTAGCACGCACAGTTGTACCTGACAACTCCCTTACGCCTTCAATCACCGCGCTTCTTCCCTCTATTTTTATATTAGCGCCCAGCCTTTTTAATTCGTTTATATGCATAAATCTGTTTTCAAATACTGTCTCTGTGACAATACTGATTCCCTGAGCCAAGGTGAGCATGGCCATAATTTGAGCCTGCATATCCGTAGGAAATCCGGGATAGGGTAATGTCTTTATGTCAATGGGGTTTATTATATCCGATCCGATCACCCTTATACCTTCGCCTTCCTCCAGGATCACTGCACCAGCCTCCCGAAGCTTTGCCTCGATAGGTTTTAGATGATCAATCAAAACATTTTCCAAAAGTATATTGCCCCCGGTCATAGCTGCGGCTACCATAAAGGTTCCGGCCTCAATCCTATCGGGTATAACTGCATGGGTCGCACCTTGTAGTTCTTTGACTCCCTCAACCCTAATGGTATCTGTTCCTGCCCCCCGGACGTTTCCCCCCATAGCATTAATAAAATTTGCCAGGTCTACAATCTCGGGCTCCCCTGCCGCATTTTCTATAACAGTTTGTCCCTTTGCAAGGGAAGCCGCCATCATAATATTCTCTGTGGCTCCTACACTGGGAAAATCCAAATAGACCTTATCGCCTTTAAGTTCCAAGGCTTTGGCCTCAATATAGCCATGCCCCAGGGTGATATCAGCCCCCATAGCGGCAAAACCTTTTAAATGCAAATCGATAGGACGGCTCCCTATGGCGCAACCCCCAGGTAGAGATATTCTTACCTCCCCATGACGAGCCAACAAGGGACCCATAATTAAAAAAGAGGCTCTCATCTTTTTTATAAGATCATAGGGAGCATGTCCTCTATGAACTTCTCTATTATCTATGGTAATGGTATTATTCCAGATTGTAACCCTGGCGCCAAAACACTCCAAAACTTCCCGGGCTACATATACATCGTCCAGCAGTGGAACCTCTTCCAGGGTGCATATATCCCCAGTCAGCAAAGAAGCAGCTATTATGGGCAAAACTGAGTTTTTTGCCCCATCAATTCTAACTGTTCCTGTCAATGGAGGACTGTTTTTTATTATTAACTTTGCCACCCTAAACCTCCCAGATAAGATATTCCGTCCTAATAAATTATATTATACCTCTCTTTCGCTCTTTTTAATACTCTATAGTTATGATGGGGGTACCCACCCATAAATAAGTTTTATCTTCAGAACTATTATAACGGCTGGCTAATCGAAAGTTGATCCCATCCATGGGATCCGTCCCTAAATGGGGTGAAAAGCCCGCTATACTTATAAGCCGCTCGTCCTCCATTATCTGGGTATCCTTGCCTCCCAAACTTTCCACCAAACCCCTGCCAACAGATTCTCTTTCCGCTTTACGCAATTCACCTATGGTGGCGCCCCTATGGGTAATAAATATATTAGGCCTGGCATCTATGGTATGAAATATTTCCTCTATCCTGTTTAGAATAACATCTGTATCTGCATATGAAATTGTATTAATAACATTGATTATAAGATAAGTGTCGGGTTTATAGGTTACCGTTATTTTATATTCCAGATCACTATGATCATCTTCCCATAGGATTAATCGAACTGAATTGTCTTTGCCTTTAATCTTTATAGTTTTATCTTTTATACTAGTAAAATGTTTAATAATACTATCTGGTAGATCTTCTATATCTGTTTTGGAATCGATTTGTGCCCAGGCATGTATATTGGCCTGCATCCATTGAAAATTTGATGCAACAAAACATTGTCCCAAATCCACTTTATTGTCCCCGGTAGCAGAAATCCTTCTACCTGTATTACATACAAGTATACTGATACATATACAGATAAGCATTACAATTGCACATTTGAATAAGACCTTTTTCAATCCCACCACCCGCCAATTTAAATTTTGCTGGCTTTCCTATATTTGGATTATTGCCGGGTATATACTTTTTATACCTTTTGGAGGCTGGAAGTTGGAGGTTGGAAGTTGGAGGTTGGATATAGTACGTTAATGAAAATGGATTTGCGTTCCGGAAGTTAGAGGTTGGAAGTCGGAAGATGAAGGTAGTTTATAATAGTGTGTAAAGGAAAATGGATTTGCGTTTTGGAAGTTAGAAGTTGGAGGTTGGAGGTTGGATAATAAACATAGTGTGTAAAGGAAAATGGATTTGTGAAGGCAGATTTCAATGACCCTAAAGAAAGACATCTAAGGGGAGCGCCGCTAATAATCTTACAGAGACGGGACCTATAAGGCGACTTCCCGATGTAATTTGAAAGATGACCGGAATAAACCATTTTCCGATCCGATGGAATCTGTTAGGGACATGTCTTTATGGCCGGGCGGTCAAAGACCGCCCCTACGGTTTTATATACGCTGCATAACAAAAATTGATTTGCATGTTGGAAATTGGGAATAGATGGTGAAAGACCGCCCCTACGCTCTTCTTTGTTCTATCATGTCCTTTACCTTCATGAGCCTGATACGGCTGGCCCGCTCGTCTTCGTCCATCTTCATGGTTATATAGCGGATAGTCTCTTCCAGCTGAGGGATCATGATAAATTCCAGGGCGTTGACCCTTCGCCTGGTCTTTTCTATCTCCTCGGCCAACATTTGAGAAGTCTTTTCTATCTCAGCAAGTTCCAGCATCTCAGGAAGCAATCCCGACAGGGTAGCCACAGCACCATCCAATTCCCCGGAAGTGGCGGCAAACCCGTAGGAATAAGGGGACAGCCCCTCTTGGCTTGTTTCCTCATAGTCTATCTTCGGAACATTTACATTCATAATATTCCTCTTCGAAATCTTCAAATCATAACGGCGGGTAGGATACATCACCGATTCTTCCAATACCTCTGCCGACATAAGAGCACGGGCCATTAAAAATTCACCAAGGGCTTGGGTAAGCCTTGCCTCTACCTGTTCTCTCATCTCTTTATTCTTTTTGATAAGTTCAACAAAGCGCCTCATCATCTCATCCCGTTTATCCTTAAGGAGCTTATGCCCTCTAATGGCTACTGCAAGTCTTTTCTTAAGTCGGCTTAGTTCCATACGGGTGGGATTGACTCTCATCAAAGCCATAAACTATTCTTTCCCTTTCTCTTGCCGGGGCAGATATTTATCCAGGTATTCGTCTCTTATCCGTCTTAACTCTGTTCTTGGGAGAATGCTTAGAAGCTCCCATCCTAAATCAAGGGTTTCCTCTATGGATCTATTAGTTTCATACCCCTGGGATACATAACGTTTTTCAAATTCATCGGCAAAGTCTGCATATAATATATCCATTTCGCTAAGAGCAGCTTCACCTAAAACCGCTGCCAATTCTTTAGCGTCTTTACCCCTGGCATAGGCTGCAAATAGCTGGTTCATGGTATCGGCGTGATCTTCTCTTGTCTTGCCCGATCCTATCCCCTTATCCTTCAGCCTGGACAACGAAGGCAGGACATCAATAGGCGGAACGATTCCCTTGCCATGAAGCTCCCTGCTCAAAATGATCTGACCCTCCGTAATATAGCCGGTCAGATCCGGAATCGGGTGTGTCTTATCGTCTTCAGGCATGCTGAGGATGGGAATCTGGGTAATAGATCCTTCCTTTCCCTTAATCCTTCCCGCCCGTTCATACATAGAAGCAAGGTCGGTATACATATAGCCGGGATATCCTCTTCGCCCGGGCACTTCCCTTCTGGCTGCGGAAGTCTCCCTCAAAGCCTCTGCATAGTTGGTCATATCCGTCATTATAACAAGAACATGCATCCCTAAATCAAAGGCCAAATATTCCGCAGCGGTCAGAGCCATCCTGGGGGTGGCTATTCTTTCAATAGCAGGGTCATTGGCTAGGTTCATATAAAGTACTGCCCGATCAATAGCCCCTGTCTTACGAAAATCTGAGATAAAAAAATCCGCTTCTTCAAAGGTTATTCCCATAGCAGCAAAGACTACGGCAAAATTGCTTCCCGAACCCAAAACTTTGGCTTGCCGGGCGATCTGCGCTGCCAGCTGGGCATGGGGCAGCCCGGAACCTGAGAAAACAGGCAATTTTTGACCACGGACAAGAGTATTAAGCCCGTCAATAGCAGATATACCGGTTTGGATAAATTCCTCCGGATAATCTCTGGCATAGGGGTTTATAGCCTCACCCTCTATATCCAGCCTTTTAACCGCAATTAGGTTAGGCCCATTATCAATAGGCCTGCCCATTCCGTCAAAGACCCTTCCCAGCATATCCGGTGATACAGCCAGTTCTATACCTCTTCCTAAGAACCTTGCCTTGCTTTTAGATATCTGAAGTCCCTGGGAGCCCTCAAAAAGCTGTACTACGGCTCTGTCTCCGTCCACTTCCAGCACCCGACCCATCCGGATTTCACCGGCTCGTTGTTCTATCTCTACCAATTCATTAAAGGTAGCCCCTTCAACTCCTTCCACAAGGATGAGGGGTCCTACAACCTCTGTAATTGTCCTGTACTCTTTAAGCATATTCCAATCCTCCCTCCACTATCAGGGATGACATTTCCTTTTGCAGTTCTTCCATAATTTCGTCAAGGACATCTATTTCTTCTTCAGGGGTATATTTGGCACGACCTATCCTCTCCCTGATGGGAAGATATATGATCTTATCCAGTTCTGCCCCCGATTCCAATGCCTTTTGACCTAATTCGTTAAATTCCATAATAAGTTTTAATATCTTATACTGCTTATTCAGATCTGTGAAGGTATCCACATCATGGAAAGCGTTCTGATGAAGGTAGTCTTCCCTTAAGGATCTGGCGGTCTCCAATATCAATCTGTCCCTCAGGGATAGGGCATCTATCCCTACCAGTCTGACGATCTCATCCAGTTCGGCTTCCTTTATCAAAAGTCTCATGGCCTCGGCTCTTAATTCATTCCAGTCGTCTGAAACATGGTCTCCCATCCACTGGTTCACCCTGTCCAGATATAAAGAATAGCTTTCCAACCAATTGATAGCAGGAAAGTGTCTGCTGGATGCTAAAGCAGAATCAAGCCTCCAAAAGACCTTTACTATACGCAAGGTTGCCTGGGTTACCGGCTCGGAAATATCGCCGCCAGGGGGTGAAACAGCACCTATGGCACTAATCGATCCTATCCTATCATCGTCTCCCATACAAGTAACCCTGCCTGCCCTCTCGTAGAATTCGGATAACCTGGAACCTAAATAAGCAGGGTATCCTTCCTCACCGGGCATCTCCTCCAGGCGCCCGGAAATTTCTCTTAAGGCTTCAGCCCATCGGGATGTAGAATCTGCCATCAACGCCACGCTATACCCCATATCCCTGAAATATTCTGCGATAGCGATACCCGTATATATAGATGCTTCACGAGCAGCGACGGGCATATCCGATGTATTGGCTATAAGGACTGTTCTTTCCATCAAAGGTCTTCCGGTTCTGGGATCCTCGAGGGCCGGGAATTCCATCAGAACGTCGGTCATTTCGTTGCCACGCTCACCACAACCCACATAAACGATGATATCAGCATCAGCCCATTTAGCCAGCTGGTGTTGTACTACCGTCTTTCCACTGCCAAAAGGTCCGGGTATAGCTGCCACCCCGCCTTTAACGACCGGGAAAAATGTATCTATAACCCTTTGCCCCGTTATCATGGGCTCAATTGGAGCCAATTTTTCTTTAAATTTTCTCCCTATACGAACGGGGGCTCTTTGAAGCATGGCGATCTCTGTAATCGTATCATTACCATCTTTAATCTTTATGATAGGATCAACTATAGTAGCTTTGCCTTCATGGATCCATTCAACTATTCCCTCTACTCCCACCGGAACCATGATCCTATGCTCCACTACCTGAGTTTCCTGAACTATTCCGATTATAGAGCCGCCTGCAACCCTGTCACCGGGCTTTACCCTGGGTACAAAGTCCCACTCCCTGCTCCGATCAAGTGCCGGTACTTCGATACCCCTTGTAATTCTGTCCCCCGCTCTTTCCTTTATTAGATTTAAGGGTCTTTGGATCCCGTCAAATATTGATTCTATAAGTCCCGGGCCCAATTCCACACTCAAAGCTTCGTCGGTGGTCTCCACTGGTTCCCCCGGACCAAGACCCGATGTTTCCTCGTAAACCTGTATTGATGCCATATCCCCGCGAAGCTCAATGATCTCGCCTATCAACCGATGTTTGCTTACCCGTACCACATCAAACATCTTGGCGTCACCCATTCCCTTTGCTACGACAAGGGGCCCTGATACTTTTACAATCTCGCCCTGCATAGGTTATCTGTCCTCTCTCAATTATTAATCACTTATCACCAAAAAGAATATCGGCGCCTATTGCCTTCTCCACATTCTTTTTAATCTCTTCAATGCCCAATCCCAAACTTCCCTGATTCCCGGGTATAGGTATTATAGCGGGGAAAGGGACATTCTTATATCTATCAATAGTCTCATGGATCCCCGCAGCTACAGACTCTATTATAAAGATAACGGCATAATTCTCCCTGGCCATCTTGTTTATAAGCCCCGAAGCCTCATCAGGTTCTAAAACGGGGAAAACATCCAAACCTAAGGCTTTAAAACCTAATATGGAGTCTCTGTCACCTACTACGCCAATCTTATACATATACGTCACGCAGCCTTTCCCGAATAACACCCGGAGGTAAATTATTGGTCTTTCCCACCATTATAATACGAATGATCCTTATTTCATTCTCTTTGGCCAGTAAATATCCGATAACGGGCTCAATCCCTGATGGGTTCCACCTGGCGGCTTTTACCCAATTTAACAGATAGTCATCCACAAGCCGTTCATACACCGCCAATGAACCGGTCTTGATAAAATCCTCCAGACCACGGCTCACCGCCTGGCTATACTCCGAATCTTTTAGCCTGTCACCTATGTTTTCCGTCGGTTCTTCCATTGCAGCCGCAAAGAATTCTTCATCCAGCTTACCACCGGGAAGTAACAGGTTTTCTAAAAATCTAAAATCTTCACCAATTTTTCTTATCCTTAAAAAAGACCTTATATTGATAAGATCCACTTGCCGTATAAAGTAATCCTGGGCAAAACGATTTTTTCTTCTTTTTAAAAGATCAAAAATATGTAAGAACATTGCCCTGTCCAGCATTGTATCCATCTTTCCAGGGTCAATTATCTTATCCATAGCCTCATCTATTTCTTCTAAGACCTCTGCTAAATAAGGAGGTAGCATGGCATAATCTTTTTCATTAATGGCTGTCTTTAAAAGTTCGATAGATAGGGTCACCCCGGCGGTTATCAGTAGCCTATCCTGTTCTTCCCCTAGGTACCTGCTCTTTAGAAGCACCTTTAGGTTATGAAAATCATACTTTAGGAAGAACAAATCCGTAGTCTCAGGATCCGGAGATATCTCCGCCATCAGACTATGAATCCTGCGAATCTCAAAGGATAATAGACTCTCATAATCATGAGGGCCTTCTATCTCGGCAATGCCGGCTCCATATTCAGTCTCTGCTAATACCTTAAGGGCTTCCTCCCCCGTAGGAGCCTCTGCCATCCTTTCCACCCTGTCCCGGCTTAGGAGCTTGTTTTCCAATACGAAGATGCGACCAGCCGCATAGGGATAACTGGGTAAAGGCATTTTATCATCCTTCCTCCCCGAACAATATCCCGGCAATCCGGGATTCCATACGTTCACGGTTCATTCTGATTATGGATCCAAAAGCATTATTGATCTCCATTCCCCCCGCCTTTAAGATAAATCCGCCTTCAAAATCTCCCCTGTCAGGGGATAATTTAAGGGCTCCCTTTCTGCCCATACCTGAAAGTTCGGCATTTACCTGGTCTATCAGGCTCTGATCCAGCCTTTCTTCATCAGCTGAAGAGAAATAAACTTCTTCGTCCCCCTGGGCAGTATCTAAAAGCATGCGATATATTATCTGGCGATATTCGTCCCTTGGCATATCTAATATCTCCTGTTTCGCCTTCTCCATTACCAGATCGATCATTTCTTGCTTATGAAATAAGATTTCTTTTCGCATTTCCATGCCGGCAGAGGCTAGCATCCTGCGTTTTCTCTCATCGGCTTCTTCTATATTCTTTTTTTCTATGACTTCGCTGTTCTTCTTTTCCCGTTCGGCTCTTTCCGCCTTTAAAGAGCGAGCCTTTTCCTGTGCCTCTTCAACGATACGATTGGCTTCGGCCCGTGCTTCCTCCAGAATCCTCTCGCTGATCCTGTCGATTCCCCTCATGGCTCACACTCCCATAACCATATGAATTTTATCTGCACCTTAAATCTGGATTCCGTTGATCATCAGTATAGAAGCCAGGAGAGCCAGAACTGCATAGGTTTCTACCATAACGGTCATGGTCAATCCCTTACCCGATGTCTCACCTCTTTTAGCTACCATGGCGATAGCTGCCAGTGCGGTTTTGCCCTGCCAGATAGCAGACAAAAGCCCCATGATGGCAATAGGCATGCAGGCGGCAAAGAGCTGCCATCCCTGTGAAGTCGTGACAGTGACCGGGGTACCCAAAAGTCCAATTTTCCCCATAAGAATAAAGGCAATAAGCATTCCATAGATACCTTGGGTTCCGGGCAATGCTTGGAGTAACAATACCGATCCAAATTTATCGGGATCTTCAGCTACTACCCCTGCTGCACTTTGACCTGCCATGGCAACGCCCAATACCGAGCCGATGCCCGCCAATATAACCGCTAAAACTCCACCACTGATCGCCAGAATCTGTCCTAATTCCATAATGATTTCCTCCTCGAATGTTTTTACCTTTGTTTTCCTGTAATAAAACAATACTTGATAAATTACCGATTTATTTACTTATATCCATATATTTGGTTTTCAACCCTAGAGGCTTAAACAACTTACCCCCGCCTTCATAAAATTTACCATAGAATTCAATATATTGGAGCCTGCTGGTATGCACAAAAGCCCCTAATATGTTTATGGCTATATTAAAGGTATGGCCACCGATTAGAATTAACGCCGCCAAAATCCATCCGTACCATGTACCGCCTGCCATGGCACCTAGCTGGTTTATAACAGTTCCAATGACCCCAGTGGTCAGTGCCAGGGCAAATAGCCTGGAATAGGATAGTATGTCGCTTAAAAAGCCGGTAACATCATATAGGCTCAAAAGCCCGGAAAAGAATTTGCTAAAAATATTCTTCTTATCCCTTCCCTGAGTCAATACCAGCCCTGCCGCCCCTGCTATAGTCATAATCTTACCAGTCTGGGAGTATGCAGATCCCAGGCCGGCCATGCCACCTGCAAGCCATAATATTAGGCCTGTATAAAATACATACCAGAACCCCTGGTCAAATACAGCATCCAGGATACGTCCTTCCCGAATGTTTATATAAGCCTTGACTCCTATTCCTGCAAATACATGGATTATTCCCAAGGCAAAGCAAACTACCAACATCTTTATTGGCTCTTCTGACGGGCTAAACCACAATGGGGAGATCCCGAAAAGTTCCCCGGCATTGCCAAACCAGCCTCCAAATATGGCCCCCCATATAAAGGTAAAAATACTGCCGTAGAATATAACCCCAATCAGTTTTTTCGTATCACCTTTTGGGCTCATCTTGTTTAGAAAAAAATATGTTCCCAAGGCCATAATCAAACCATACCCGGCATCTCCCATCATAAATCCAAAAAACAAGGCATAAAAAGGAGCCATAATGGTGTTAGGATCCAATTCCCTGGGGTTGGGAGAACTATAGAGATTAGTTACCATCTCAAAGGGGGTTATTACGGCAGGATTGTCAAGTTCTACCGGGAATTCTTCCTCAGGAGCCGGATCCCTCAGGTCTATATATAATTCCTCAAATTCCCCCTGAAGCTTCCTGGTAAAAGCCTCAGCCTCCCTGGCGGGAATCCACCCCGTCAGGGCAAATGTATGGTGAGTTTTCTTTAGATTTAAAATCGCTGCCTGCCTGTCCTGCTCGATCAACAATCCATCATACAGCAATTCTAATTTAGGCCGCATACCGGCAAACTCGGCAAGCCTTTGGGCAGTATCCTCCCGTGATTTATCTATCCTGTCTAATTGTTTCCGGGCATTTAGTATTATCTCATAGGGAGTACCAGAAAAACCAGAAAATGAAGATTTCGAAAAAATAAATTCTTTAAGTATTTCTTGGATCTCTTTTTCTGCAGATCTATGGTAGATCACAAAGAAACAAGTATCCTCGCCTATGTCACCCAATTCCCAGATCTGCGCCAGGTCACCCTCAATATCCCTTATGGTTTCAATAAGTTTTTGGGCTCCCCCTTTATTGGCAGTGCCCGCAAAGGCTCTTGTTGTGGAGGTATCGCTGATTTCGTCCAACGGTATATCCAGCTTTACCCAAGGCTCCATCTTCTCTATAGTATTTATAAGCTTATTCTTCTCGAGAGCCAATTCGGACAGCTTCCCGTCCAATCTATTGCATTCTTTCGAGATCTTTAATATTTCATCCCGTGAATCCAGAGCCTTATACAACTCACGAACGCTGACCTTTGGCTTTGTATCGAACATACCCTTTTTTTTCGGATTATATTGATCTAAGAGCCCCAGGGTAAATTCTATTTCAGATAGTTGGGATTGTATTGCTTCCAGAGTATCTATATCCCCATCCAAAATCAAAGCCTCGGGCTCATCCCCCTCAGCTTTGTCATCCGTAATCTGGGATATTTCAAGATTACCCATAGATTGAATGGATTTTATAATCCTTTCCCTCTCCCTTTGCATTCCAATCAGGGTAACCTTCTTCATACTAATTACGGCCATAGTCTTTCACAACCCTTTCCAATACAAAGGAAACAGCTTGGTGAATATTGGCCTGGGCTTTCGCCTTGAGTGCCGAAATTTTTGCATCATTTTCCTTTTTAAGAATATCTGCTTCCTGACGTGCTTGAATCTCGGCCTTGGTTATCAGAGCGTCGCCCCTTTCTGCGACTTCCTGTTTAAATTCGCTTGCCATCTGCTCTGCTTCAGTCTGAGCCCTTATCATAATATTTCGGGCTTGTGCCGCAGCCTCTTTTTTTATCTCCTCGGCTTTGGCTTCAGCCTCTTTTATTCTTTCCATCATCTCCATGGGAGACATTTTACCACCACCTAATTTTGATCACTTGGTGCCAAAAAGCCTGTCCCCTGCATCCCCTAATCCAGGTACGATATAACCATGTTCGTTCAGGCATTCATCTACCGCCGCTACATAGATACCTACATCGGGGTGATCCTTTTGTACCCGTTTGATACCCTCCGGGGCTGCTACCAAACATACCAGCTTTATGCTTCCTGCACTTCTTTTTTTAAGAAAATCAATAGCCGCCGAAGCAGAACCGCCGGTAGCCAACATGGGGTCTGTTACTATAAGATCCCGCTCCTCTAAATCCGTTGGCAGCTTACAATAATACTCCACCGGTTCCAATGTTTCCGGATCCCGATATAAACCTATATGGCCTACCTTTGCAGCAGGTATAAGCCTTAGCATACCATCTACCATGCCTAACCCTGCCCTCAATATAGGTACGATTGCCACCTTCTTGCCTGAAATAACCTTTGCCAGAGTAGACCCGATCGGGGTCTCTATTTCAACCTCTGCCAGAGGAAAATCGTGAGTTACCTCATAGGCCATGAGAAGAGCCAATTCCTCTACTAATTCCCGAAATTCTTTAGACCCTGTTCCCTTATCTCTTAATAAACCCAATTTATGTTGTATCAAAGGATGGTCAATAATTTTTACCATGGTTTCCCCCTTCCTTTCCTTTCCCGAAACATCCTCGTATATTATACCCGCAAAAAATAGGTTATGCAACTTTAATTGACAAGCCCTTCGACGAGCTTATCCACAGCTTTTTTAATCTCTGCGGCGCTCTTTCTATATACTTGGATGGAGCCTCCAAAGGGGTCTAAAATGTCCTTTGCTTTAACATCCTCCCCTAACCCACCTATGTATTCAAGGAAGGTATAGACCTTGCCTCGGGCTCCAGGGTTCATAACCTTAATAATACCCTTATGGCTCTCTGTCATAGTAAGTATAAGGCTGGCTTTATCTATAAGCCCATCAGTCAACTGACTGGCCTTATGCCCAGACAGATCGATACCCAGATCCCCTAATACCCTCACAGCATGGGCACTGGCCTTTTCACCCTGGCTGGCGGCAACCCCTGCCGACATGACCTCTATTTTACCCTTTGCCTGACCGCCTGCATTCATAAGGGCATCCTTTAAAAGCGCCTCGGCCATAGCACTCCTGCAGGTGTTGCCTGTACATACAAACAGAATGGTTTTCATTTTCTCTTATCCCCTTTAGTTTTATGCTCAACGGGCTTTTCTATGTCTACCACATGAAACCCCGCAGCTCTGACCATACGATTCATTATGGCCAAGCCTTCTTCCCTTTCGTCTACCCATTCCGCCAATATAACATCCACGCCCCTGTTTTCAAATTCTCTCAATGAGGCAAAGAGATTTGCTGCCAATACCGCAGGTTCCCTGCGGCTTCCTAAGCTAATTACAAGACCCTCCCTGTATCGATCCATGGTCTCATCCGTTGCTAATATGCCAACCTTTTGACCGTCATATTGATATTTCGCTGCTATTTTTTTTATTTCCCCCACCATCGCGCCAAGGGCTTGTCCCCTATAAATAATTACATGGGCTCTGGGAGAATAATGATTATATTTCATCCCCGGCGATCGGGGAGCCTGTCTCATATCTAAGGGTTCTAAAACAGCCCCATCTATCTTTACATGGCCTAGCACCTTTTCCAACATTCCGGGAGTAATTCCACCTGGCCGCAAAATAGTTGGTATATCGCCGCTCATATCAAGAACCGTGGATTCTAAGCCTACCCGGCATGGGGTTATCCCGTCCAATATCATAGGTATCCTTCCGGATAAATCGTCTAGAACATGTTGTGCTGTCGTAGGGCTGGGTCTGCCCGAACGGTTGGCGCTGGGAGCGGCTATGGGTGTACCAGATTCTTGTATAAGGCTTAAAGCTATGGGATGGTTGGGCATACGCAAAGCTACGGTATCAAGCCCGGCTGTAGTTTCAGGGGGCACCCTGGGTGATTTTTTTAAAATAATGGTCAAGGGGCCGGGCCAAAATTCTCTTACTAACAGAGGCACCCGGGCTGAAACATCATGGGCAAGAGCCTCAAAATGACTGGGGTCTGCAATATGTACTATAAGGGGATTGTCATTGGGTCTTCCTTTAGCCTTAAATATCCTGTTTACCGCTTGTCCATCCAAGGCATTTGCCCCAAGGCCATAAACCGTCTCCGTGGGAAAAGCTACGGTTTGCCCCTGTCGTATTAAAGCAGCCCCGGCTCTTATAGCCTTTTGATCCCTATTAATATTTTCTATTTTATATACCTTTGTCTCCAAAGAAATTTCTCCTTCAACTTCACAAAACTGAAATAATTATAATGCCAGCAATAACCCCACCAATCAATCCCAGGGTAGACATCCTTCCTTTATATAGTTCCCTGGATTCCGGAATGAGGTCGTTTACAGTTATATAAAGCATAGCTCCACCGGCAAATCCCAGGCACACGCTGATTATAAGGGGCGAAATCCCGCCTAAAAGATAGCCCGCCATTGCTCCCAAGCCTGTGGGTATGCCGGCAATAACGGCGGCCATAAAAGCCTTAAATGGCCCGGCGCCCCCTATTACCATAGGAGTTACCATAGCTACCCCCTCCGGAATATCATGAAGGGCGATTATAATAGCCAATTCCCAGCCATAGGAGATCCTGGCAGTAAATCCGGATCCTATGGCCAAGCCCTCGGGAAAATTATGCAAGGCTATCCCTATAGCCATCAATATCCCCGTTTGAATAAATCTGTTTGAAGAAAATCTAGTCCCGGTTTTCCTTCTGTAACGGATTATGAGTCCCTCACAAACCATAATAGCTGCGATACCAAGAGCTACACCGAAAATGCCATAAAACAGGCTCCCTATCTCAAAGGCCTCTGGCAAAAGATCAAAACATACGACTGCCAACATTAGACCGGACGAGAAACTCAACAATATACTTAAAAACCTTTTCCCGGGTTTATCCAAAATAAAGGCAGTGGCTCCGCCTACTCCCGTTCCGATAATACCCGCACTGGCTCCAATCAATGTAGTATATAAAAAATCTTGCAATATTTCCTCCCCCAGGCAATCAGTCCATATAACCATGTGATAAATACATTAAAATCTATCTTCATAAGCTGTTTTCCTTTAGGCACTGTATCCAACCCTAACTCCCAGCCCCTAACTTCTAATCTCTAACTTCCAAAACATAAATCCATTATCCCTTGTACTGCAACAACAATATTCCATAATGGGATCTATATCTTGGTTAAAAAGGTTATCAAGGACAGATTCAATAAGATACTAGAATATATTCAAGGCCAGGGAGGTCTATGAATTAAATACTATTGTTGCCTAAGACTCTCTGCCTGGGCAGTGGTTATCAGAGCATCGATCATTTCGTCTATATCACCGTCTAAAAACTCCTCCAATTTATAAAGGGTAAGGCCGATTCTATGATCCGTTACCCTGCCCTGGGGAAAATTGTAGGTGCGGATCCGTTCACTTCTGTCACCGGTACCTACCTGGTTTTTTCTGGTCTCAGCATACTTTGCCTGTTCTTCCTGCTGAGCCATATCAAGGAGTCTGGCACTTAGGATCTTCATAGCCTTATCTTTATTCTTTAGCTGGGATCTCTCGTCCTGGCAAGAAACCACCAGGCCTGTAGGAAGATGGGTAATTCTTATGGCGGAATCTGTGGTATTTACACTTTGTCCCCCATGTCCTGAGGCTCTAAATACATCGATACGGAGATCGCTGGCATTTATATCTATATCAACGTCTTCTGCTTCAGGAAGCACTGCCACTGTTGCCGTGGAAGTGTGGATCCTGCCTCCCGACTCTGTAGTAGGCACCCTTTGTACCCTATGAACCCCGCTTTCATATTTTAACCGGCTGTATGCGCCTTGCCCCTCGATCATAAAAAATATTTCTTTAACACCGCCTATATCGGTAAGGCTGGCGCTTAATACCTCGGTCTTCCAGCCACGCCTCTCTGCATAGCGGGTATACATCCTTAATAAATCTGCTCCAAACAAAGCCGCTTCGTCGCCACCGGCGCCCCCCCTTATTTCTACAACCACATTCTTTTTATCATTGGGATCCGATGGTATCAAAAGTACTTTTAGTCTTTCTTCAAGTTCTTCCCTTTTTGGAGTCAGCTCTTCTAACTCCTGCTCCAACATCTCCCTGAACTCGGGGTCGGGCTTATCCTGCAGCATTTCCTCTGCATCCTTTATGCCCTTTAATATCTGACTATAGGATCTATATACGTTGACTATCTCCTCTATTTCTGCATGCTCTATAACAAGCTCCTTCCATTCATCCTGTTTTTCTATAACTTCAGGATCGGATATAGCTCTATTCAGTTCTTCATATCTTTCCTCGATAAAGGCCAGTTTATCTATCATACTATAGCACCTCCCAATTTCCGCTGCCAATTAAATTTTAATCCCAGTCCCCAGAGCCTGACATGACAGCCACAACTACACGATTATACCCTGCCAGATCCTTTATAAATCCTATGTCCCCATAACATCCGGCTGTCTCTAAAATCTCTGCTACTTGCTGAGCCTGGTTATATCCAACCTCTACCGCCCAAAGGCCTCCGGGCAGCAAAAAATCGGGGGCACCCTCAGCTAATCTCCTGTAAAAATCCAACCCGTCTTCCCCGCCGTCTAAGGCCTTTATGGGCTCATAATCTTTAACCTGGGGTTCAAGCTCCTTCATCTCATCTTTGGGGATATAAGGTGGATTCGAAACAATAATATCAAATTGGGTTCCAACCCCTTCAAGGGCACTAAATAGATCCCCCTGAACGAATCGCACTTTGCTGTCTACACCGTGGATAGCTGCATTCTTTTTGGCCACCAAAAGGGCAGAGGCCTCAATATCAGTAGCTATTACCTGCGAACTATCTATATACTTTGCCAAGCTTATGGCTATGGCCCCGCTTCCTGTACCTATATCAAGAATTCTAAAGCTATAGGGTTCTCTGTCCCTAGCATAATCTATAATATATTCCACAAGAACCTCGGTATCGGGGCGGGGAATCAAAACATCTTCGTTCACACAAAAATTTAGGCCCATAAATTCTCTATACCCTATTATATAGTGAATAGGAGCCCCTTTTAGCCTTTTTTTGACCAGAGAAAAATATTTTTGACTCTCTTTAGCCGTTAAAAGCCTGTCTCTGTTAATATAAAGATGGTGCCTTAAACAGCCCAATATATGGGTCATAAGCATTTCGGCTTCCAGACGTGAAGATCTAACCCCTTCATTATCCAGCAAAGCCCTGGCTTTGTTTATGGCCTTCATTATGTTCAGATTCAAGAACCTCCCCCTGATCGGTTGAAACTCCCGTAGCCGCCAAAAATGAATATATGGCAACCTCCAATTGTTCATCGTCAGGCTCTTTTGTAGTCAGCCTTTGCAGCATAAGCCCGGGATACATTATAATCTTTACCAGCTTTGAATCACTGGCTCCGGCCCATTTTAGGATTTCATAAGAAATCCCTGCTACTATGGGAAGAAGTAATAGTTTCATTACCAATCTTAATATCATATTATCCCACTTTAAAAAAGAGAAAACAACTATTCCAATTACCATAACGATAAGCAAAAAAGCAGTTCCGCATCTGGGATGAAGGGTGGTAAACTCTCTGGCATTTTCCACCGTAAGTTCCTTTTCATGCTCATAACAATGGATAGTTTTGTGTTCTGCCCCATGATATTCAAAAACCCTCTTTATATCCTTCATCCGGCTTATAGCCAAGATATAGATGAGGAAGACGGATAAACGTATAACCCCTTCTATAAGACTTTTAACTAAATTATTATCAATAGTCCGACCTATCAGCCCGGTTAAAAGGGCAGGCCCTATTATAAACAGCAAAACTGCGAAGCCCAGGGCTACCAACAGGGCAAAAAACACCATTACATCTTCGGACCTCTTCCCTGTTTTTTTTGAAACCCAGCTCTCGAACTTAGAGGGCTTGTTTTCTTCGCTCTCTTCCCCATATAGCTCAGCGGAATCCATAAGGGATTGTATCCCCATTATCATAGTCTCCACAAAATTTACGATTCCCCTCAATATGGGCCACTTGAGTATGGAGTATTTATCCTTCACAGAGGTAATATCCTTGGTATTGACTACGATCTTGCCATCTTTCTGCCTTACTGCTATAGCCATCCGATTAGGGGCTTTCATCATAACGCCTTCTAATACTGCCTGACCCCCTATAGTACATTTTTTCATAGGAACACTTTCCTTCTATAAATATTTAATGGCTGAAACAAAAAATACAGACCAGGGAACATCCCCAATCTGTATTCGGCATTTGTATTATCCCTGTTTCTCTTCTAATCCGTATCTTCTCTTAAATCTTTCGACACGGCCGCCGGTATCTACCAGCTTTTGTTTGCCGGTGAAGAATGGGTGGCACTTTGAACAAATCTCAACCTTCAGTTCCTTTTTCGTGGAGCCGGTGACAAAGGTCTCACCGCAGGCGCAGCGCACCACTGCTTCACCATATTCGGGATGTATTTTTTCCTTCATAATTTTCACCTCTTTGTTTCAGAGTCCTAATCTCAACCATTATAACCAAATAACTTATTAAGTATAACACAAAAGAATAATATAATGCAAGACCGCTGTTTTGCCGGCTTAAAATTCTATCACATCTTCCAAGCGGGGAAAAACCCTGCCTTATGAAATGCCTTAATAACAATAGCTATTGCAGGGCCTAAAAACACTCCGGGAATACCCATAAATTTCAACCCTATATACATTGCCATAATAGTTAATAGAGGATGGAGCCCCAGATTATGACTTACAACTTTTGGCTCCAGGATCTGTCTGACAATAAATATAAATATATAGAGAAACATAAACCCAAGGGCCTTGGGAATATTTCCAATAATGAAATATATTATAAAAGTAGGTATCAGAATAGCGCCTGTGCCCAAAATAGGCAATATATCAACAATAGCTGTTAGCAAAGCGAAAAAGAGGGCATATTTCACCCCCATTATCTGGTAACCTATCCATAGCTCTAAAAAGGTTACAAGCATAATAAACATTTGAGCCTTTATAAACCCTGCCAAGGCTACCAGCATATCATTTCTCAGGCTCTGTAGCTTGGCATACCAATCAGGGGGAATATGCTTTGTAAAGAATTTGGATATCCCTTCCCTGTCCCTGCACATAAAATAGGCGGAAATCAGGGTGATGATAACAAATACCAGGGCATTGGGCAAAAACCTTATAAACCTTACAGTGCCCATAACGATATCCATAAGCCTGATTGAAATTTCATTAGCTATTTTGGTAAGTTTGGAGGCATCGATTTCCACACTTTCTTCTATAGCAGCCGCCAAGCCCCTGGGCAGGCTGGAGAAGATATCCTGACCCTTTTCAACCAAACTTTTAAAATAGTCTATTATAGGGTTAAAGTCCATCCGTGAAAGCTCAAGGGCTAATTTCCATAATTCGATGATTATCCTGGAAAAAATAAAACCCAGAGCCCCGCCGATCAAGACCACAAAAAGCGCTAAGGAAATGGCCGCAGCGGAACCCCTGGTCATTTTCAATTTTTTTTGTAGAAATTGTATGGGTTTTTCAATCGATACCATTATAATAAAAGCTATTATAAAAGGTGCAATGTATTTAAAGAGACGGGTAAAGAATAAAAGTAATAGGCCAGCAAGCAAAAGTACCAGACCCAGCCATTTAAGTATAATCCGTGTTCTTGCCGAAAGCCTCACCATACCTTACTTCCCCCATCCTATCTATAACCGGAATAGCCATCCCGGTCTGTAAAATATCCATCCTTTTCAATTTTCATAAAGTGATCCATTACGGTGTCGATAAATTCGTCATTAGAATTAGTGCGCATGAGATCGTTTATAATAATCTCGGTAACCCTTTCAGGCTTACCCTCGCTGAGGTTTCTCCTCATGGCGTAGACCCCTTGTAATTCTTTCTGGCTAAGGAGTTTTTCTTCCCTGCGCGTTCCCGACTTTGTGATCTCCACAGCCGGGAAAATCCTCTTCTCTGATAGCCTGCGATCTAAGTGGATCTCCATATTACCGGTGCCTTTGAATTCCTCATAGATGACCTCGTCCATTCTACTGCCTGTATCTACCAGAGCAGTAGCTATAACCGTCAGGCTGCCACCCTCTTCTATATTTCGAGCGGCACCAAAAAATCTCTTTGGCTTGTGTAAGGCACCCGGGTCAAGACCCCCGGACAGACTACGCCCCGTAGCGGAGATAGTAAGGTTATATGCCCGTGCAAGCCGGGTTATGCTATCCATTAAAACTACTACGTCCCGACCGTGTTCCACCAACCTCTGAGCCCTTTCCAATACCATCTCAGCCACCTTGGTATGGTGTTCAGGTAATTCATCAAAGGTAGAAAACACTACATCACCTTTAATAGATCGTTGCATATCGGTGACCTCTTCCGGACGCTCATCTATTAATAGCACTATAAGATATATATCAGGGTATTTTTTGGCTATACTGTCTGCTATTTTTTTGAGCAATATGGTTTTCCCCGCTTTCGGTGGAGAAACGATAAGTCCCCTTTGCCCCTTGCCGATGGGGGAAATAATATCTATAAGCCTGGTTGCCAGTTCTTTTGGATTGTTAGGATCCTCTAAGGTGATCCTTTCCTCGGGATATATGGGGGTCAGATCCTCAAAGGGTGGTCTATGATTTGCATTTTCCGGATTCTCACCGTTTATTTCAGTGACATAAAGAAGGGCTTGAAATTTTTCCCCTTCTCTGGCCGGACGGGTTTTACCTTTGACTAAATCTCCAGTTTTTAAATTAAAACGCCTTATCTGAGATTGGGATATATATACATCATTATCCCCCGATAGATAATTGTTGGAACGAAGAAAACCGTAGCCGTCTGGCAATGCTTCTAAAACCCCCTGAGCATCCTTGGTATCATCCTGACTTAAGAGATCGGGTATAGCAGGGTTGGATGTGTTATAGTATTTCCTTGCATAGGCCACTTTTTTATCATGTTCTGGATCATATTCTCTATCCTGTTGCCTATCGTTGGCTGCGTCTCCTTCCGAGGGAGACTCCTCTGAATGTCTCCTGGTATGAGCTGCCCTATAGGGGGATCTCATAGATTTTACAGGTACAGGAAACCTTTTGACGTTCCCCCCGGCCTGCTCGGGTCTGGATTCAGCCGAATCGTTTTTACTATCCTTAGCCGAAATGGTGGAAGGAGTACCTTCCCCGTCTTCCTTGGGCTCTTTAGCCCTCTTAGTCTCCTTAACCTTCTTAGTTTCCTTGGCCTTTACGCCTTCTTTTGTTTCTTTTGATTCTTCCGTTGAAAAGCCCTTCTGCTGAACAGAGGCCATCTCCTGTAATTTCTCCTCTATAAGTTCAATAAGCTTTTGCTTTTTATGCCTGGTAACACTTTTAACACCGATTTCCTTGCCGAAAGCCCGCAATTGGAGTATGGTGTTTTTCCCCAGGTTATTTAAATCAATACTTCCCAAGTCCAAATCTATTCCTCTCTTTCTTGTTATATTGAACATTCTTTGATTCTATGATAATTGATAAATACACATAATAAGTATAGCTGCCTGCTTTTTCTATTGATTCTTTCGTATGAAAATATGTTTCTCCATATCTGATACACTCAAAGTATTAAAACAAAGGCGGGTTTATTTGATCGATGCCTGTTCATTTCAGGAGTAGTATAATTTTGCTCCAGTTAAACCTTTGATACCTTTAACGGCTGCTACCCGTAAAGTTGGCCGAACCAAGTTATATGCATAATCCAACACCGGGTCAGACCATCCCAATATCATCTAATGTATATGAAGTTCAGCTATATACTCTCTAGGATGAAACCATTCAATAACATGAGCCGGACATTTTTATATAAGGTATTAACCCATAGTATTACCACTGCTTAATCTTTTAATTCACAATTGAATAAATTTTAATCAACAGGAATTGAACGATATCCCCCTTTAAAATCCATCGGATAAAATGAAAAACTCTGAATATTATTACCCGTATGCTAAAATTAAGAGGCTTATATGATTAACACTATTGCCTATTATTATAATATAACCCATCTATGGAGATAGTCAACATGAAAATGTTAAAAAGCCCATAAGAATAATAAAATAGTTGGCTTTATATCAATTCGGCATAACAATATGACAATTAATTGGCTATGATTCAAAAAACCCCTGAGGGCCCTCCTCTTGGTAGCTCACCTTTAGCTCATTGGAACCTGCATATTTTCCCGAAATATTAAGCTCATATTTTAAATCCAATTTCCCCTCTTTTTCATCCAGAACAGAATCTATCTTAGTAGGGAATATCCCCATTTCCAGGTTTCCAAAGGGGGTCTCGTAATAATTAACATATTTTCTGCCCTTCTCAAAAACAAATTGTGATTCGTGGGATCCCGTCCGCTCCAGGTAGATTCTCTGATCCTCTACGGTTATCAGGGTTTTAGTTCCTTCCATACCGGATATTATGCTCTCTTCATATTCTATAAAATACGCACTGCCTTTTCTATAGAGCAACCCTTCAGTGATAAGTTCAATTTTGTGATCCTCCCCATGGGGGTTTACCTGGTTTCCCCTTATAGTTAGAATTACCTTTTTACCTTCACCCATTTTTACACCCCCCATTAGCACCTATTCCATGGTCACAACCCATTCTACAACCAACCCTTATTTAAATCAATATCCTTCTATATCTATTTTTTGGACATATTTAATATCTTTACCTAAAAACCTTCCCCCTATATCCTCAAATTTTTCTCCCAGATCGCTTACAAAGAAATGATATTCCGCATCTGAATCGTTTATATTTAGACTATTATTAGCCCTAAGGGTCTCTTTAACTTCTAAGGCTGTGCCTACAGCCGGATTTACCAGTTTTACCCCGGGTCCCATCACCTGGCTTATAGTTTCCTCAAGGAGAGGAAAATGTGTACACCCCAGGATAAGGGTGTCTATGTCTTTCGCCTTCATATTATCTAAATATTTCTCTGCTGTCAACAATGCAATTCTGGTATTGCTCCAACCTTCTTCCGCTATTGGAACAAAGAGGGTACAAGCCGTACTATAAATTTCAACATTCGGAACATAGGTCTTGATAGCCTTTTCATAGGCTTTATTCCGGATAGTCGCCCGGGTCCCGATAATCCCCATCCGTTGGTTTCTCGTGCAATCAGCAGCCATTTTGGCACCCGGTTCGATTACACCCAGAACAGGCACCTTAAATTCCCTGGCTATTGTCCCTAAGGCAACAGAGCTTACTGTATTGCAGGCTATTACTACCATCTTTATTCCCTTACTCATTAAAAATCCCATACTTTGTCTGGAATATCTTATAACAGCCTCGTTAGAACGAGTACCATAGGGAATCCGAGCCGTATCCCCAAAGTATATAATGTTTTCGCCGGGAAGACATTTCATAAGTTCCTTTACAACAGTCAGCCCCCCCAGACCCGAATCAAAAACGCCTATGGGTCTATTATCCATGGGCAATCCTCCTTAGATTCCGTGTCTTATGTTAAACCTTTCTAAAGCCAGCTCTATCAATCTATCCAAAAGATTTGGGTATGAAATTCCTGTAGCCTCCCATAACCTGGGATACATACTTATCTGGGTAAACCCGGGCATGGTATTGATCTCATTTAAATAGACCCTCTCTGTTTCCTTTTCTAAAAAGAAATCCACCCTGGAAAGCCCGGAACACCCTATAGCCTCATAGGCCTTAAGGGCTAATTCCCTTATTTCAAGGCTTTTCGCCTCGGATATGGGTGCTGGTATCAAGAGCTTGGACATACCCCCATCTTTGTATTTAGCATAATAATCGTAGAATTCGTTTGAGGGCAGGATTTCCCCTGTTACCGACGCTTTAGGGTGAAAGTTTCCTAAAACGGCACACTCTATTTCCCTTCCATCTATATACTCTTCAACTATTATTCTCTCATCATATTTCGCTGCCAGATCTAAGGCTTCAAGGAGGGTTTTCCTGTCTTTTGCTTTTGATATTCCTACACTGGAACCCATATTAGCAGGTTTTACGAATACAGGATAGGAAAAACTGTCCTCAATCCTATCTATTGTCATATTGGGATCCTTTTTAAATACATGTCTGTGCACACCTAAGTATTCACCCTGGGGTAAATTATTGAAGGAGAATATCGACTTTGCAATAAGCTTATCCATTCCGATAGACGAGGCAGGAATATCACAGCCCACATATGGGATATCCGCTAATTCAAACAAGCCCTGCAAGGTACCGTCTTCGCCATAGGGTCCATGGAGGACAGGAAATATCACATCTATCCCGATAATATCACCGGGATCATCCACCAGAAAGAAACCCTTAAAAGACGGATCCGCCGGAAAGATCAGGGCTTTGGAATTTGCCTCCCATTCACCTGTCTTAATACCTTCAACAGGACCGTCATAGTACCTCCAATGACCTTCTCTTGTGATCCCTATTAAAGATAAATTATATTTTTCTTTATCCAAATTTTTTATTATCGAGGTGGTCGATTCCAATGATACCTCATGTTCCCCAGACCTTCCGCCAAAAAGTACTGCTACATTCAGCCTTTTCATCACCATGCGCCTCCCTTTATAGACATAGCCTTACAAATATATTTTAGCATAATCTATTGTCTATATAAAGCTCCACACATTTAAGAATATTAGTCACCGTGGTTTATATTCACCCTATTCTATAATCAAATAACTTTTAATTCAAGTAAAGCGAAAAAAGAGAATCGAAGACACTAGGGTCCTCGATTCTCTTTCTGATGGGTACTCTCTGGCTATTTGTCCGACAGGCTCTTTTCAGCCCTTTCAATTGCTTTTCTTACAACATTACCACAATCCCTTGAGGGGACGCTGCCCCAGCCTTCACGTTTAATTATATCGTCTATCCCAAGTTCTTTGGCAATCTCGGTTTTTAAAGCTTCAGACATTATGCTTCTCCTGCTTCTAGCCATAACAATACCTCCCCCGACGGTCTTGTTAATTAGCCGCCATTTATATTTTCCCTCAGGATCATATCCCTATGCTATAAAGATTATGGGGGGCGTTCATTATATAACCATGGTGCCATTTTCTGTATTTAATATCTTTAAAATATCTTCCTCTGTGCCGGTATCTGAATTTATGTATACAATAAAATCTTCCCCACCAAATTTCCCCTTAAATTCGTAACACTGGATTTCGTTGCCGCCCTTACTGGGTATTACCGCCAGCCTTTCCGAGGTTATTTCCAGGTTTTTATTTACCAATTTTCTAGCCTCTTCGATGCTAAGTTTCGGGCTCTCCAGATGCCTTTCCCTATGGGCGGTAAGATAATTTAGAGCCTCGAAGCCCATTAAATTTCCCGTAGCCAAGGATATTTTAACTTTTATCAGATCAGGATAGATTATCGTGTCCCCCTCTTCGTATGCAAAGTTTATAACAGCCACCCCGTCATTGAATTGGCCATATGTGGACACCATATTTTTAAACCCGTTCTTATCCAAAAATTCTTTAGCACGACCTACGCTTTCCTTATAGCTCATGGTAGGCTTTTCAACTACGCCTTCTGATACAACTGATATAATTTTGCCGCCCTTTTTTGTTATGGATAAATGATAAGGGCCTTCACTATCTTTAGTTTCCACTGTCACACCCCAAGTTTCAATATCCCCCATAGTCTCGGCTCCCTTTTGGGCTCTATTGATACGTTTATTCCCGATAAAGCCCCTGGCAATCCTCTCAGCTTCACTATAGCTTATGTTGCTCCCGGGTAAATTAAGCTGCTTGCCCCTTAACAAAGTCTCTGAAAAAGGTCCGTCATATATCAATGTGGGATACTCAATGGAGGTCTCCTCTATTTTGGTAAACTGTTTTGTCACAATATCCTTTTCCACATCTTCCAGGCTTTTATTACCATAGGCCATTATCTTCTGCCAGGATACTGTTCCTGCATTGACATCAGATTCTAAAACCTTTAGTTCATTACTAAGTTTTATTGAACTGTTGTGAAGTTCTTTTAAATTATCCCCGTCTTTAATACTCAAAGGTCTGCCCTGTCCTGCCTTTATAGTCAAATAACGGCAGTAATCCGAAAGCTGACCCAGGAATTTAGACGTTTTATCCAAGGCCATATGCCTTAGGGGCAGCTGACCCAGGTCTGAGCTCGCTGAATCGGCTTGTCTCCATACATCGGAGAGCATAACGATGCTTTGGCCTTTATCCCCTGTTACCATCATCTTGGACAGTCCTGATTCGATATTATCCACCCTGCCCACTAGCTCATAAAAAGATTTTTGGTACAGATTATTGGCTCGGATGGTATGATCCTGATTCTGAAGAAATTGATTATATCCCCAAATCCCTGTCACCACCAAAGCTAATAGTAATACGCCGGATAAAATCCATCTTCTCATAAAATAGTCCCCTCTATATGTCTTGTATTAGTCATTTTCCATTAGGCTTATATAATGCAAAGCATTTCCTCAATTCACAGATCCACACATTTTTATTATCAGGTAGCAAAATTATGTTTGCCTATAACGAGGTGAACAGGCCTTGACCATATCCATGCGCTGGTTGCCTTGGCAGGGTTATAATAATATACAGCCCCATAGGTGGGATCCCACCCATTTAAGGCATCCCTGGCTGCTCTTAGGGATTCGTCATCCGGGGCCAGATTTATCTGACCGTCGGATACGGCGGTAAAGGCCCCCGGTTGGTATATGACCCCGGCTATAGTATTTGGGAATCTGGGGTCTGCTACCCGGTTTAAAATTACAGCGGCGACTGCCACCTTACCCAAATAGGGTTCACCCCTGGCTTCACCATGGATTGCTTTTGCCATGAGATACACGTCCCCGCCACTGCTGCCTCCCCTTGAAGGCGGTGCTGCGCTGCCTCCTCCTGTAGAAGCAGGTTTGCCTAGATTGATACCCATGGCTGCTGCAGTCCTATCGCCGACAACCCCGTCGGGGGTGAGGCCATTTTTGGCTTGGAACCTTTTTACAGCCTCAAATATGGGCGCTCCATAATATCCGTCAATAGGTCCGTCGTAATATCCCCATTGTTTAAGTTTTTGCTGAACCTCAAAAACCTTATCCCCGTACACCCCCCAATAGATTACTGCCTCTTCTGCATCCCTGTTCGCATTTATATATTCGACTATTATCCCTGAGCAAATAAAAAGAGTTAACAAAACGGTTATAAGGAGAAGCCTGTGTTTCACCCTCATTTTCTACTTCCTCTCATACATTCATGATTTGAAGATGACCTGAATTGAAAAGATTAACCTTTTCTGCTTCCCCTATATTTTTCGTTAACTCTAAATTACCTATACCAGTTAAAAAATTCCTAACTTGGGCTTTATTCCAGGATGCTCATTGCCCTGTTCCACCATTCGAAAATTCTGAATTTATATTCTATCCTTTCTCCACCCTCTCCCTGACTTTCGCCATCTTCCTGATCCCCACTGTTTTCCTGATCTCCATCATTCTCCCGATCCCTGGATATCTCCGAAAATGTTTTCACATCTTCCTCGCCCGTGCCATGGCTTATATCCACAAAACAAAGGGGTGGAAACATTACACACCACCAATTAGCACCCTCACCTTTTCCTATAACTATTCTCAAAGCCTCGTAGCTGCCAGCCGGTAAAACCAAATTACCATAGGCTTTAGTGGGAAAATCAAAGTTGTCGAAATAGGCGTCTACCCTGTATCCAGGCAGATACAAGTCGACCTCTTGCTGGGCGATTTCCCTAATGCTCCCAAGGCTACCCATAACCATATTTCGGCTTTCATCTATAGAATGAAGGCTCCCTAGTTTTTCGCCGAATTCTTCTAGCACTCTATCCCTTACCTTTAACTTGATTGCCTGATCTCGGGGTGAATCACTATTGGCTATAACATGAAACCGAATAAATTCAGATTTATCCCCGCCCTTTGCCCGTATATCGGAAACCAGAAAAAAAGACATGATTATAACCAAAGCGGCACTAATCCATCTTTTATAATTCATTATGCATACCCCCATAATTTAAATGTATTTATATGGTGAGTATTGACATTTATATATTATTTATACATTCTGGAAGTCGGAGGTTAGATATTAGATAACTCTCATGTTGTTTATGGCTCTGGCGATTAAATCTTCCTTGGATTCTTTCATTACATCGGTGCAGGAAGACCAACCTACGGATATCTCGATATTGCGCATACCGGGGTATACTTTAGAGTATTCTATGACACCCTGTTTAAACCGGTGATAAAATTTGATGGCCTCACCGTCCTGCTGCCCGGGTATAATGGCTGCAAATACATAATCACTATATCTGACAAGGATATCCTCGGCCTCGGAGCTTTCCCGGATAATAGCCGCCAGATCTTCTATAAGAAGGTCGCCTGCTGCATGACCGTAGACATCATTATATATCTTGTGTCCCTGTATATCTATCATTAGAAGAGCCACGGGGTAGTCGTCCTGTTTTAGTTGGCTGAATTGCTGGTATAAATTGTCCCAATACCTGTTAAAATACCTGGAATTATAAAGCCCGGTAAGAGGATCCGTATTGGCCCATATGTATAGCTGATCGTTAGATTTTAATAGCTTGTCCCTAGACTCATTCAATTCGTCTATGACAGTCTCCCGGATCTGTAAAGTTTTTTCTAAATTGTTTAGGCTATCTCCCGTATCCCTTATATATTTGTCAAGCCGTACCATAAACCAAATAAGGAACCCAAAGGTCACCAGCCAAAACCCGGGTCTGTCTATAGCAGGTATATAAGATATGGAATCCGGGGCAAAGAAATCTATCAAAATAAATAGAAAGGCTGACAATATCACCCCAGGCATATAGATCTTCTTCTTATAGATCAATACCATACGCACAACGAAGGATACAATCAAAACGGCTACCAGGGGAGAAAAAGATCTCCAATGAATATACAGAATCCCGAAAAGTTCGATGGCCTCTATAATCAAATTTAAGGGAGCCCCGGGGGATCTGGGATAAATAAATTTTTTAAATAAAAGGAAGAGAGCATAGAGAAGACCAGACCAGAAAAGCAAAGCAAAAACCAAAGGAGTATCATAGGGACTTAAAAGAATGCCCAGCAAAACCGCTGCTATTATAGAAAAAAGTCTGGCTACCCATTCCAGCCTTAGCATAAAAAAGATTCCCCCTAAGTAATCATATACAAAGTATTCTACATTTATTGTCATAATCCTTTAATATTATGCTTGCATATCAGAAAGTTTTACAAAATTCATCCCGTAGGCCATAATTTGTATTAGGGTTACCAACCAAAATAAAAAAACTTATTATTTTATATAAAGCCTTGTAAGCTCAACATCGCTAGGCTTATCTATATCGTTGGCTATTTCCGGGTATGGGACTATAAGAGCCTTGGCTTTAATCTTTAAGAGCTTAAAAAAGCGTTTCTCTATATGGGTCACTCTCAGCATGCCCATTACCAGCCAAGCTAAGAAATTAATACCCAATAACCTTCCCATCCGCCATGGGTTTTTCCTGCGGGATATAACTTCTTTAGCAAATTCAGCGCAGGGCTCTATAACGTCCGGGTTCAACCCTATAATATTACCGCCTGTAAAGATCCCGTCCCTAAGCTTTACATAGGTTCTCTTAAAGCCAGGATACATCCTTTCATTGACCTTTCTTTCAACAATAGGATAACAAAGATCGGCGTCTAAAGCTTTACAGCTTTTGATCAATTCGGATACAATAGTGCCACTTATCATAGGAATATCGGATGTTACAATCAATACAAAACCATTATCCTTAAAAGGCTCCAAGCCCTTTTTTATATTATCAAAGAGATCTGCTTCCTCTTCAATAAAATAATCTGCTTTCCCTGTCAACCTGGACTTTAACCTTTTGGCTGGACCAACAATAGAAATTCTGTCCACTGCATCGGAATCTCTAAGAGCCTCCGCCACATATTCAACTATCCATTTATTATTCATCTCTATAAAGGCTTTATTGTCTATATCTGCCCCAAATTCCTTTTTGTTTTTCCCGCCGGCCAGAATCAAAGCATTTACTTTATCCACCTCCAAAACCCCACCCCCTATATGTGATTGCCCTGCCAATACCGTGTGAAACCTTACTGCTATCGCCGTATTGATTATAACCCATTAATCGTCCATTATAAAGGTGATTATTTCTTAATATACTGGTTTGCCCGTTAGGCAAGTTAATTGACAACACAGAAGGGATGTATTATTATGCAATTATACTCTTGCTTGATTGACTCACTGTCTAAAAATAGATCTACGGAAACATAATCCGAGAACTATCAGATCTACAACAAGCAATGTTTCTGTTAATGGAGGGGACCTTTAATGACGCTTAAGGAATACCTAAAGCATAACATATTGGTCACTGACGGTGCCATGGGCACCTATTTTTCGACTATGGCGGGTACACAAACCACGATCTCTGAACTGGCTAACCTGGAAAGCCCGAGTATCATCCAAGGAATACATAGGGCATATATAGAAGCAGGAGCCCAATTGATTCGCACCAATACTTTTTCTGCTAATACCTTAACCCTCGATAAAAGCCGAAGGGATATCGGGATTATTATAAAAAAGGGATTTGAAATTGCCCAATCAGCATCTAAAGAGCAGGAAGTTTTTATTGCCGCCGATATAGGACCCGTGCCGGAAATGAAAGGGAACAAAGCTCTGGATAGAAACTTTATCCGAAATGAATATATATTCATTGTGGATACCTTTCTGGATCTGGGAGCGGAAAACTTTGTCTTTGAAACCTTCAGTAGTACAGATTATATTGGAGAAATCACCGGATATATAAAGTCCAAGAACCCCCATGCTTTTATACTAGTCCAATTTGCACTCAATGCTGAAGGGTATACCCGAAAAGGTATAAGTGCCAAAAGGATACAAAGTCAAATCAAAAAGATACCCTATATAGACGGATACGGATTTAATTGTGGCATCGGTCCGGCGCATCTTTATAAAATAATAAAAAATCTGGATTTTTCAAAGGATATAGTTTCAGCCCTTCCTAATTCAGGCTATCCGGTAGTCATCAATGAGCGTACGGTATATACTCACAATCCGGGATATTTTGCCGACAAGTCAATGGATCTAAAAAATCTCGGTATAAAAATTATAGGCGGGTGCTGTGGAACGTCCCCTACCCATATAAAAAGGATATCAGAATTATTAATAACCGAGCCCATCACCCGACCCCCAATGCCGAAAATATTCCAAGAGACAAAACCTCTACCAGTAGCAGAGCCTAACACTTTTAGGAATAAGGTAGAATCGGGCAAGTTTGTCATAGCTGCTGAGTTAGATCCCCCCTTCAGTGCAAACCTGGATAGAATAATTGGCGGAGCCAGGGAACTTAGGGATGGCGGGGTGGATATAATCACCGTTGCAGATTCGCCTATGGCGCGACCCAGAACTGATTCTATCATGGTGGCCTCTAAAATAAAGAGGGAAACAGGCATAGATGCTATGCCTCATATATGTTGCAGGGATAAAAATATTATAGCCTTAAAATCCTCCCTTTTAGGAGCCTACATGGAGGATATCCGCAACCTGCTTATAATAACCGGGGATCCGATCCCCTCACCGGAACGCAACGATATAAAAAGTGTTTTTAACTTGAACTCAATGAAATTGATGGAAATGATAGATGAGATGAACCAGGATCTTTTTGCCTATGATCCCTACTTCTTTGCGGGGGCAGTAAATTTAAACGCATATAACAAAGATGTTGAATGGAGGAGGCTGAAACAAAAAGCCCGGGCAGGGGCTGGTTTTTTCCTGACCCAACCCATTTATACGGATGATGCCATAGAATACTTGAAAGGTGCCAACGGAGAAAAGGATATCCGGATACTAGCGGGGATCATGCCCCCTGTTAGTTATAAAAATGCCATGTTTTTAAATAATGAGGTACCAGGCATAGATATACCCAGAAATCTTATAGATAGGTTCTCCCCGGATATGTCACGCCGGGAAGGTGAGGATATAGGAGTAGAAATCGCCGTAGCTTTAATTGACAAAATAAAAGACTATGTAAGCGGAATCTATTTTATCGCCCCCTTTAATAGAACAGGGATGATAACAAAAATAATCAGAGAAAGCCTGGATTAAGGCTGGAGGGAGACAAAATGTTAGTTATAGGCGAAAAATTAAACACCAGCAGGGCAGAAGTCGAAAAGGCCGCAAAGGCCAGGGATACCTTGACTATTCAAAGCATAGCAAAGACCCAGGAAGCTGCAGGAGCCCATTATATAGACATAAATTGTGGAACTTTTTTAGAAGAGGAGCCGGAGACTCTAGCCTGGATGACCCAAGTCGTTCAGGAAGCCATTAAGAAGCCCCTATGTATAGACAGCCCTAACCCAGAGGCCATAAAAGCTGCCCTCAAAATAAATAAAGGGAGAAAACCCATTATAAATTCCATAACAGCGCAAAAGAATAGGTATAAAGATATCCTCCCCTTGGTTACAGGTTTCGGAGCCTCAGTAATTGCCCTTTGTATGGATGACGAAGGAATCCCGGAAACCATAGATGGAAGGGTATCTGTAGCAATCAAGCTGGTTAATAATCTTACCAGAGACGGAGTACCTATTGAAGATATCCTTATAGATCCCATGATTCAACCCCTGGCAACCTGCCAATCTGCGGGGTTTATGGCGTTGAAGACTTTAGCCTCCATAAAGTGCGAGATACCCGGGGTGAGAACTGTATGCGGACTTAGCAATATATCCTTTGGCCTTCCCCAGCGCCAGTCTATCAATAATGCCTTTTTAGTTTTAGCCATAAAAGCAGGTCTGGATGCCGCTATCATGGATCCTTTAAGCCCGGGGATAATGACTATTATGCATGCAGCCGAGTTGATATCCGGTGAGGATGAATACTGCGGCAAATATATACAAGCAATTAGAGATCTGAACCAATAGTACTTATCTCTAGACCCCTGTCTATGGTTTTCAAAGGGTATACCTCTTTATATTTTTCTTTTAATATCTTGGCAGCCAATCCTGCGTCATTTTCACACCTAAATATCCCATATACCGAGGGTCCGCTCCCGCTCATCAGGCTCCCTAAAGCGCCCAGAGAAACAAGTTCAGATTTTATCACCGACAGGAGTGGATTCCCGGGTATTGTTACTTCCTCCAATACATTTACCATATTAGCTGCTATATTAACTGTCTCGCCGGAATTCAGATATCCCATCATAGCCCTATTGTCGGGTCTTTTCTTTATGCGCCCCACGTCCAACCGGGAATAGACCTTCCCTGTGGATATACCAAAGTCTGGTTTTATTATCACCAACCACATATCATCCCTTAGGTTTAGGGGGGTCAATATATCACCTATACCCTGGGCCAGGGCTGTCCCGCCTATAAGGCAAAAAGGCACATCTGCCCCCAGGCCCTTACCCAAAGCCCGCAGGCCATCCCTGTCCAATCCAAGATCCCATAGCCTGTTTAGCCCGGATATTACTGCGGCGCAATCGGCACTGCCTCCGCCTAATCCTGCCTCTTTAGGTATATTCTTGTTGATGGTTATATGGATACCTCTCGAAACCCCGAGTTCTTCTATCACAAGCTTTGCAGCCCTATAAGCTATATTGCCTTCATCTCGAGGCAGCCCGTCCATATTGCCCGTAATCTCTATTCCCTTATGTATTTCCCTTAATATAATCTCATCCCACAGGTCGATGGACTGCATTATCATATCCAGGTTATGATAACCGTCATCTCTTTTGCTTACCACGTCCAGTGTTAAATTTACCTTAGCATATGCCTTTATAAAAATCCCATTCATCTATTCAACCTCTTCCGATTCACTATGCCCTGTATTTAATAATGTTAAATGCAAAACATATAGATAATTATACAGAATAACCCACGATCTTTCCATAAAAAAACTGCTTGCCAAAAGATATAGCAAAGCAGTTATATTATTTCTACTAAAGGATCCGCTTACGATACTGAAAAATCCAATCTCTTAAATACCATAAGCTTGCTGCCTGCTTCCAGGCTGTCTGTATCCTCCAAATCGTTGAACTTTAAAATGCTGCTTATGGTGGTATTATATTTCTTGGCCACAGACCACAGGCTATCCCCAGGCTGTACGAAATAGATATACACTCCGGAGTCTTCCCTTTGATCCCCCTCCACTACCTCAACATCTAATAGTACTTCTTTTTCCCTAATGGCTTCCGCTTCCACCTGGACTAAGAGAGTGACCTTTAATTCAATTTCGGTAGGTGATACTTGGGTATGGCTTATGTAGAGAACGGTTGCATTGCAGGTACAATCCATATCCTCGCTAATACCCTCTATCTCTATAGTTTGGGTAAAGGGTATATCTACCTGTACACTGTTAACGGGCAAGCCCTCATCTTCAGGCTTATAAAAAACCAAGCCCGTTAAAGCTCCATCTACAATAACCTGACCCTGGCTTATATGATAATCAGTTACCAGGGGTTTGGCATCAGAATAGAGGACATTAGCTACGGGAGGCATATTCTCACCGATTTCTATATTTTCTTTAATTATTGATTGGGCTTGATCCTTGCCTGCCTGGTATATCTGCTTTATCTTTTCTCTCTTTAAGTCCAGTTTTAGCCCCGGGCTATAGGCATCTACCACTATATCCCCTTCATAGAATTCAAAGACTTCCCCCTCCAAAAAGAGGATCATATCTATGGCTAACACCCGGGTATCCCCTACCACGTCTTGTCTCATGGATATATCCAACTCCTGGGTCAGAGCCCTTGCATCACAATCCATGCCCTGATAGGCACCTTGCACCTCCACAAAATGGGCAAAAGGTATTTGATATTGAAGAAGTTGGATCGGATCTTGGGGTTCGTCTGTTTCATATAATATTTTAAGATCGGCTTCTCCCTGGATAATAATTCTATTATCTATAACCTTCTTTTCTAGTACCCTGGCGTTTGCTTCTTTTCTCAGTACACTGGTTGCAGAAGGCATATCATCCGGTATCTCCACATCTTCACGGATAATGGTCTGGCTGCTCCCTATACCGCCCGAGGCTGTCAATTTTATCGGCTCCATTAAGGCCTGGACAGCCTCCTGATCAACAAAATCTTTGATGACCTCCAGCTGTAATAGCTGTCTGACTTTACATCCAATATTGAGTACAGCCTTCAGGTTTAAGGTTCTGCTATTTTCTATATGCCAGTCTATATGTTCAAGCTCGAGGGATACCTGGGCTATCATCCTGGGTTTTGCACCCTCTATGTCCACATATAGGGTAAAGCCCATTTCATCCTCAGCCTGCACTACGGAACTGTTATCCCCCACTGCTATATAAAGCAGATTGTAGCGAATTATTCCCTCAACCATAACTTTGTCCTGGACGACCTCCTTGCCCGTCACATAAGCAAAGGTTGCCAGATCCAAAATTTTGGCTATATCAGGTTTGCCTTCGGGAATTACCAGTTCACCCTCCGCCAGATGCTGAAAAACTACTTCTTCTAAGGGTTGGTCAACTTTCAGCAGCTTTTTTTCATATTCTATGGTCAATTCCACTCCCCCTCTTGGATATATTTATAGTAAGCACAGAATAAATGTCCTATATCTATAAATATAGAGGGATGCCCAAAATTATGTTAGATTCTTTGATTATTTTTACATACTACCAGTTCTACATTTGAAGTTAAGATATCTGAGTATGTGTAGCATAGCGTCCTTGTGCCCTGATCATCTGTGTTGACCAGCACTGTGAAAACGCTGGGGTAGATATCACTGATTACCCCCTCGTCCACATAGGTACGCCTGCGCCCTCTATTGGCCTTTAATCTGACTCGTTCACCAATGTTAGATTCTAATACATCCTTTACCCTATCCAGGGCTTCCATGTTTATCACTTTATCACTTCCCGTTTTATTTACATATATCTTTAATGATATCCAAAACTACTTTTTTGATTCCCCCTAAGTCAAACGACCTATATAAAAACGCCTGTACCCAAAGGGTAAAGGCGTCTACCAGAATAAGCAGCACTCTTTTATTTTACTGCAGGAGCCTTATCCGACTCCCCTGCTATTATCCCGTCCATATAGGGTTTAAAACAGTTCATTCATCGATACCTTCATCTAAAACGGACTCGGAATCATCAAATTCCTCACCCAGCTCTATCTCCCTTAGATCTCCTAATTCTTCGTCATCAATTTCATTTTCATCGTCAAAGGGATCGTCTTCCCCTTTTGGAAGGTAATCTTCCCAATCGTTCTTCTTGTGATTTTCCGCACCTGCCTCATCTCTCATATGCTCGACAAGGCATTGAAGACACATCTCTTCTCCGGTTTTTATAATATTTTCTCCACATTCAGGACAAATATCGTACTCTTCCTCATCGTCCTCATTAGCCCGGATGGCCTTTCCTACTTCTTCTAAACATATCTTGCATAATAATTCCGTGTCTTGAATATAATTGAGGCTGCATCTAGGACATTTTTTATAGGCCATTTTGTCTTCCCTCCAGAAAGCAAATAATATATTGTGTTTATAACAGTGTATTTCACTGGAATACGGGGTTTCACCGTAAAGGTTAAAAATACCATATTGCAAATAAGTTATCCACAGGTTTACAGAATACTTATACACATTATCCACAGACTTATCCCCAAACTCCGGTTTCTACGGATTTCAATCTGTGGATATTATATTATTGTTGCCCATAAGACTTTCAAATTTTTTTTAATTCTTCTTACCTTCCTGGAAGGGCTCTGCCTCCCTCATAAAGGTTTTCATCAGGTCAATAACTTCCTCGTCTACTACGGAATAGACCATTTTTAGCCCATCCCGCTTCCCTTTTATGATACCATAGGCCTTTAAGATGCCTAAATGCTGGGATATAGTAGATTGGGGCAGGTTTAAGCAGTCCTTGATAGTCGTAACATTACATTCCCCGGCGATTAACCCGTTTACAATGCATAATCTTACAGGGTGCCCTAGGATTTTTAACGTTTCTGCCTTTTTTTCATAGTTGGCCAACCTCGCTGACATTATGCTCTCCTGCTTTCAGATTATATTGTATCTTGATATCATTATATTATGTTTATGCGTAATCTGTCAAGTTTACCAAATATATCAAGCGGGCTCTTCCATATTCAATTTGTCGGCTATAAGGGCAATAAATTCACCATTAGTAGGCTTATCATTTTCATCATAGATAACATAGCCAAAGAGTTGATTTATATTCTCTACCTTGCCCCTGTTCCATGCCACATCGATGGCGTGGCGTATCGCCCTTTCTACTTTGCTGGGGGTAGTTTTAAATTCCCGGGCTACTCCGGGATAAAGTTCCTTGGTAATGCTATTTATTACCTCACTGTTTTTTACCACCATCTTAATAGCTTCCCGCAAAAAATGATACCCTTTTATATGAGCCGGGATACCAATCAATAGGAATATATCAGTGATTTTTTCCTCGAGACTTTTCGTCTTACTGTATTCTATAATATTGGTATCTATCCCTGATAGGACTTGTTTGTTACCTGAAAGCTCCCTGATCCTCTTTATAAGCATTTCCATATCGAAGGGTTTTATCATGTAATATTTTGCCCCCAGGTTTACTGCCTTTCGAATTAGTTCCTCTTGCCCAACTGCCGACAGACATATGATTAAAGGCTTTAGGGCATCCTCCATTTCGTTGATCTGCTCTATTACCCCCAATCCGTCCAGCAGTGGCATAATCATGTCCAAGATGATTATATCAGGATTCGTTTCCTGAATAACTCTTAAGGCTTCCATCCCGTCTCCGGCCATGCCAACCAGTTTCATATCCTCCTGAAGCTCTACATAGGATGCTATTATCTCGCGTATGCCAGGGTTGTCATCTACAATTACGAGTTTTATCCTTTGTCCCATCAATTATTCCTTCCCTTCTCTTTTTATAGTATGTGGTAGAATTCTGTTGAATGGTATACAAAAATGTTGTTATATGTCGTGTATTGACATATTTTACATTATATGTAACTACCTAATATATTTTACCATATATCTACGAAAGATGGAAGAGAAAAAAGATTATGTCTAATGAAAAGGAATGATTTATTCAATCATTCCTTTTCATCAGGGTATATTATTCTTCCGCTTGATGCATCGATGTATAATAGCCAATAGCCCATTCCATACCCTTCCTTGGCAGGAACCCACCTGGAAAACCCATTAAGAGCGGTGGGAGGCATCATACTATAAGTGCTGGGGACTCCATGGATTACGTATTTCGCCTTCTCTTCATCCTTTACAATGCCTACTATATAGTGATTTAAATATGAGCCATAATAGTATGGATACTGATGGACTGATTCAGAATTATATCCCCATGGCATTTGAGCCGTTTGCTGCACCCTGATCCATTCCGCATTACCAAACCCATTGTTAAAAGGGGACACCTTTTGATGATTTTTAAATAAATCAGCAAAATAATCTTTGACATTTTCCCAATAAGAGGCGGCGGGGCTGGGAAAGCTCCTTTCCGGGGGATCCATTTCTTTCAAATACCTTTTATAGCTGTCCTCATATGCCTTTCTGAGCCTATCCCCAGGTTTTTCCGGATCAGTCTCAATTTGCCTTGTTGGTTCAAAGGCGGGATCGGTTATAGGTGCTACAGGTAGATTTGGGGCTGTTTCGCCTCTCGGAGCTTCAGAAGCTTGGGATATAGTATCTAATTCCGCTTCAATTATCCCCTCTGATAATTCAGTAACTTGGGGCATAATATCCTGTTCTGGTTTTTCTATCGTTCTAGCCTCATTTTTAGTTATTATCCCGGTTTCTTCCTGAATCATTACCTCAGGCTGTGCCACCACCTTTATATCTTTCCTAAGCATTGCCGCCAAAACTTTGGTTATATCGTGTTTATCCATCCTTACATCTCTGCTGACATATCCGATCAGGGGATATGCCATCCTTGTACTCCCATCCTTTGTCCCAAAATTGAAAGCTACTACCAAAACGTGGAACCTTTCTAAAGAATGCCCGGTTCCCATAACGTCCTTAGCATCGAAAGAAACTATATGTTCGCTACGACCATGTTCATCCACATAAAGGCTTGCCAATTTACATGGGCTTATGGAATCCTCCGCCGACACCATATAAGCTTCATAAACACCTTCCAAAATGCTGCTGGGCTTAATATCTTGGAGATATATATGAGCCTTACCAATTTCCCTTCTAATCTCAAATTTGCAGTAGCCCGTAGGATCCTTGTGGGGCAAAATCCCAAAGTCTTCTTCCTCCGCCCTCAAGATCACGAAGGAACGATGGTAATAAGATTTATTAGCCAACCTCCCTCCCCCTTCCTTAATTGTTTGTACTAGTATATGAGACAAGGATAAAAAAAAGAAACCCATTTTCTATTTCGGGTTTCTCTGAATAGTACTTATTACTAATTCCAATTGTTTTAATAATAATTGTTTTTAAGCATATCCAACTTCTAACTCCTAATTCCCATCCTATTGGCAATCAGGGCATATTCTTTAATTCCCAGGCTCTCACCCCGGATTTGGGGATCTATTCCAACCTCTTCTAAAATTTTAGTGATTTCTGCCTTATCCCAATCGCCCAGGTTTTCTGCCACAAGGTTATTTAACAGGGTCTTTCGACGTTTTGCAAAGGCTGCTCTCACTATGCTAAAAAATAATTTCTCGTCTTTCACTTCAGCAGGTGAATGATCCAGCCTATTAAGGGTTATAACGAGAGAATCCACTTTAGGTCTGGGCATAAACACTGTAGAGGGTACCTTACATACCAATTGGGGCTGGGTATAATATTGTACTGCCACGGATAAAGACCCATATTCTTTGCTATTAGGGCTGGCTGCCATTCTTTGAGCCAATTCCTTCTGTACCATCACCGTTAAGGCTGTAAAGGGCAAATCCTCTTCAAGAAAGCGCATTATAATGGGAGTGGTAATATAATAGGGCAAGTTGGCCACCACTTTAAAGTCTTGACCCTCAAAGTAATCTTTTACCAACCTTTTAATATCAAGTTTTAATATATCACCCTGAACAATAGTAAGGTTAGATGGACTGCCCAGGGTTTCATTAAGTATAGGTAAAAGCCCCCTATCAATTTCAACCGCTACTACCTTTCCAGCTTTGGTAACCAATTCTTTCGTAAGCGTTCCTATCCCTGGCCCTATTTCTAATATATTGTCTTCTTCGCTTATATTTGCGCCTTCAATAATCTTTTCCACTATATTGGAATCTATTAAAAAGTTCTGCCCCAAACTCTTGGAAAATTTAAAACCATGCCGTTCTATAATATTCTTTATAACTTTGGGCGATGTAAGAGATCCCATCATATTCCTCCTCAAAAAGGCAGGATATCAATATCCTGCCTTTACTTAAGCCTCAGTTTTTTATCGCTGTCTTTAGGGTATGGTGACCTTTACACCATGAACCCTGCCAAATTTCCACACTGTATCTTTATCGTCTATAAATATATCGATAATCTTACCCTTAATGGCTCCACCCGTATCCATTGCTTTATAATTTCCATTGAGATGGGACCAGGGTTTAGGAAACTCCACATATACACTGGAACGCAAGGGTATCAACTTGGGATCGACGGCAATCATCCCTTCTTTAGGCCAAACACCGGTTCTGGTTTTGTTGCCGGTATGAGTATAGGATGTTGCTTGGAAAGTATAAGTTCCCGAAGCTAATACAGATTTAGTCCCTGATGATTTGCTGCTAGTGGACTTGCTGCTTGATGACTTTTTGCTGGTATCCTTGCTGCTGTCTTTATTTTTACTGGTATCCTTGCTCTTACTGGTATCCTTGCTCTTGCTGGTATCCTTACTGCTTTTACTCTTGCTAGTGGAAGTCTTACTGTCTGTGGATTTTTTATCTCGGGAAACACTCCCTCTGGAAGCAGGTGGAGCAACATATGTTCCCTTGCTGATAATCATATCCACCGGTTCTTTAGAAACCCGTTCTTCTACAATCTCCCGATTGACCTCTACTCCATCATAGTAGGCTACAAGTATTTTTCTTTCTTTTGTCCCTTCCTTTCCTTCCTGAGTTACTTTTTCCTTCCCTTTATCAAGTTTTTTATCATTTTTTGTGATTACCCTGTAGGGTATCCTCTCTTCTTCTACCATGGTTTCTTCTTTGACCCTTGTAACCTTGATATGATCCCCAGGCATTACCCGTTGGGATATATCATAGTTTACCAAATCTTTTTCACCCAGGGCGACCTTTGCTTTTTTTAATGCATCCTCTACGGTTCCCTTAATTAGATAAATGGTTTTTTCATCGCCATCTGCGGCTACGGTGACTTTGAAAGCGCGTTGAATCTCTATGCTGGTTCCATCCTGCAGTTCCTCCCCTAACCCTGGTAATACCTGATCTCCGGGTCCGAGGGTTATCTCGTATTTATCTAAAAGTTCCTCAACTGTTCTATCCATGGTTTGAATCTGGACAACGTATCCATCATCATTTAGTGTTACTTCACGGTAGGTTAAATCGGTATAGTGAGCAACGGCTGCTGAGGCTCCCCCGATGATAATCAGGGCTATGCAAGTAATCAATACTAAGTTGCTCTTTGCCCAATTCCGCTGTTGCGGTTCCATTATTCTCCCTCCTTAAATTTACATTTAATTGGATTAGTGAACCTATTGTAATACTCATTTAATATATTGTCAAGCTTTTGTAACAATTTTGGCTTGTACCAAAATATTATTTTCCACGCCTGGAGTATTGTACCACACTATTCCACTTAGAACCATTTGCCTTTTCCATGAAATCATATACCCGAGCCATTACCATAATCTCCTTAGTGAATGCCCCGCCCGCAGTTGAGTATAAGGACTTGTCTATGATATAATATTTTTCGGGTTCGGACTATACGACCCATTTATTTATAAAAGGGGAAGTGTTTTAAGTATGTATAAGACTAGGAAGCTTGGGGCTCTTTGTAGTATATTCCTTATTTTGGTTTCGCTTTTAGTGTTTCCTGCAGGTTGTCGGCATGTGGATCCTATGGAAAAGGCAAATATCTACATAGATCATTGGGCCGCCCTTAACTTTGAGGGTATGTATGATGTCCTGTCCCATGATAGTCAGGAATACATATCCAAAGAAGCCTTCGTTGACAGATACAAGACTATTTTTTCAGCCATAGAGGTTAGCAGCATAGAGATTGTTCCGCAAGAAATAATAAAGGAGGCAGAGAATGCCTACCTTCCCATAGATGTAGTATTTAACACTGATACTGTTGGTAGTTTTGAGACCCGTTACATGTTGCCCCTCGTCTTAGAGGATGAGGTATGGAAAATCCTATGGACCCCGTCCCTCATCTTCCCTGACTTAGAGGACGAAGATCAGGTAAGGCTTGTCAGTCAGCATGCTTTAAGGGGGAGTATTACGGATAGGGAGGATAACCCCATCGTTATAGAAGGTGAAGCGTACACCGTGGGCGGGGTTCCCGGTAAGATCCCAGACCAGAGGGAATTTGCTAAAGCCCTTGCCCCGTTACTGGAAATCAGTGAACAAAAAATCCTGGATGAACTATCCAGGGACTGGGTAAAAGATGATACCCTGGTTCCCCTTCGCAATTTCCCTTTAAGCATCAGCGGAGAATTTAAAGAAGAACTCCTGTCTATCCAGGGGGTGATGTTGGTTACCAATATAGTAACTGATTCACGTCGTTATCTTAATAATGAATTATATTCCCATATAGTAGGCTATGTCCAAAGGGCTAATGCCGAGGATTTGGAAGAAAGACCAGGTTACAAAGAAAATGATCTTATAGGAAGGCAAGGCATTGAGGCATCAATGGAGGAAGAGCTCCGTGGCGCCTCCGGCTACAGTCTCTTTATCAGGGATAAGGATAATCAAAAAAAATCTACCATAGCTGAAAGGGCAGCACGAGACGGCAATACCATAAGCCTGACTCTGGATCCGCAACTCCAGGAAATAGCCCACACAGCCTTACAGGGGCATGTTGGTACAGCAGTGACCCTCGATGGATTAACTGGTGAAGTGCTGGCTATGGTAAGTTACCCTGATTACAACCCCAATGTATTTCCAAACGGTGTACCGTCCTCTATATGGGAAGAATTATCCGAGGATCCTGACAAACCCTTTATCAATCGTTCTACCTATGCCCTCTATCCGCCTGGTTCCGCCATTAAGCCATTCTATGCAGCCATGGCTCTGGAGGAAGGGGTTATAAACCCGAATACCGTTGTAGAGGCTGCCCAAAAGCGTTCATGGATCCCAAGCCTAAATGACTGGAATGCCCCGCCTATTACTAGAACCAAGCATCCGGAGGGTCCTGTGAACTTGGATCGGGCTTTGGTATGGTCAGATAATATATTCTTCGCTTGGGCAGCTCTGAAATTGCCCTATGATACCTTTGAATCCTATTCCGAAAGATATGGTATGGGACAGCCCCTGCCCTTTGATATTCCCGTATCTAAATCTCTGGTTAAAAGAGAAGATACGCCCTGGAGTAAACATCTGCTGGCTAATTCAGCCTTTGGACAAGGGGAGATGCTTATAACGCCCCTGCAATTAGCCTCTATGTATACAGCCTTTTTAAACCAAGGGGATATCCTCCTTCCCCAGATCATCCGGGAAATCAAAACCTCGGAGGATGAAACCATCAGGCAATTTGAAAGACAGATCTGGCGCCCTGAGGCTATACCGCAGAAATGG
>JAAYSJ010000157.1 GCA_012518395.1 Clostridiales bacterium | reverse complement strand
GGGAAGAAAGGGCAGTCGTTTCTATTACGGGGACAAGACAGGGACAGCGGAGACATTCCTGGATGTTAAGACGGTGGACACAACCGGAGCGGGCGACTCATTTACCGGATATTGCCTATATTACATAGCAAAACATGGGTTGGACCTGGATGAAAAAACCTTAATGGAAATGCTTCGCTTTGCCAACGCAGCGGCATCTTTGGTAACAACGAAAAAAGGCGCACTTAAGGTTATGCCTTCCTGGGACGAGATCCAGGGGCTGGTTAGAGGTTAGGGGCTAATAATCGGGCGGTCGAAGACCGCCCATACAGATTATATATTTTCATTTCAGATTATACTACGCTTTCACCTTCAAAAATGACCTTATCCACATTTATTTTGTCGTCAATTGTTATCATATTGGCCTTTTTTCCAGCTTCAATACTGCCTATTTCATTATCAATTCCCAGCAATTTTGCCGGATTAAGGGAAGCATATTTGAAAATTTGTGAGAGCCCGCAGCCGGTGTGTTGGATCATATTGCGGCAAGCCATATCCATAGTCATTTTTGAACCGCAAAGACCCCCTTCTGAATCAAAACCCAAATCAGTTGCCCGTTCAAAAGGGCCTTTAGGAGGCGGAAAACCTATGGGATAACTATCTGTAATCAATATAATGCGATCAACACCTTTTATCTTAGATACCATACGAATGTTATGGGGCTTAACATGGATGCCCATACTATCGGCTATTAGCTCCGCATATATATCATCATCATACAGCACAGCTTCATCTGGCCCGCAATCACGGATACCGCAATCGTTTCCGGGGCATAGGGGGTTTACTACTCCGGTGGCGTTCATATGATGGGTCTGACTTTTAAGGCCGTACTTTTTAAGATTATATAACATATGGGGTTTAGCTTCTGAATGTCCTGCGCTGAAGATAACATTAGGGTTGACAGATTTAGCATAAGCACAGAATTCCTCAATACCCTCTCGCTCGGGAGCGACACACCAAACCTTAGCCAAATCACCTGCCTCATCGACCAATTGTTTATATTCTGATTCAGTAATTGGATGATTCCATTTGTTATTCTTTGAGTCGGCACCATATTTTGAATTCATATAGGGGCCTTCCATGTAAAAACCGGGTATGATACGGGAATAACCCTTTCCCATATGGGATTTGACTGTTTCAATGCCCTTTAGATAACCATCGAGACCAACAGTGTAGAATATACAGGCAAGCATAGTAGTGGTACCCCGTTTCAAAAAGTATTCGGAGACCTCCTCAGGATATTCAAAATTGAACATTCCATCAGTCCCATGGTTATGGATATCTACGAAACCGGGGGCTGTATATTTGCCCTTAGCATCAATCAGCTTGGCACCTTCAGGTACACTAACGAGATCTGAGCTATCTGCGGCAATAATTCTGTCTTTATCATATAGAATAACTCCATCCCATATGATATGATCTTCCATTACAATATCGGTATTAATTATCGCTTTCATACATTATATTCCTCCTCATTAAGCATACGGTTTTACCTATAAACCAAATTGTATAATTATGATTATCAGCCCGGAATAGAATCCGATATAGTTTAATATAGTATACCATAATCAAGACCGGCCAAACACTAATCAAAACATTTAATCTATGGATTTCCCGCGGGAAAGCCCATTAGAAATTTCGAAAATGAATTCTTTTATTTCCTTTTATATTTGTTTGCAATCTATCAATTCCTATGGTATGCTTGGATTGTAGAGATTCAGCGAGTCGCGGAAGTTTCGTAAAGCATGATAGTATATTAAACTTTTAGAAATAATGACTATAAGAATTAAAGAGAAGGTTTGCAGTAAAACATATAGGTCTATTTGAATAGATTAGATAGGAATTGTTACAATGGTAAAACTTAAAGATATCGCACTTAAAACCGGACTTAATATTTCCACTGTTTCCCGGGCTCTATTGGATAGGCCTGATATCAGTGACAAAACCCGCAGACGTGTAAAAAGAATAGCTGCGGAAATGGGGTATACCCCTAAACGCTCCAAGCCCAACTTTATTGGCATCATAGTACCAGAGGTGACCAGCCAATACTATTCGGGTCTGGTACATATATTGGAGGAAAACTTAAGTGCTAAAGGCTATTCTATGATTCATATGCTTACCGGTTTCAGCCCTAAGAGAACTGAAGAGGCTGTAAAAAAGATGCATCAGCTTGGGGTAGCCGGAATTATTATAAGCGAGGTTCCTAGTGAACGGGATAAGCTTCAAGAGATTGCAATAAAAATTGATGTGCCTGTGGTTATGCTTTCAGAGGTAAGGAGCGTTTCCTCTCTGGATCTTATTTATATAGATCAGTACAGGATTATAAGCTTGGCAGTGGAGCATCTTATGAGCCTGGGGCACAGAAAGATAGGCTATATAGGGGAGGAATTATCAGATGTTAGATATAAAGCCTATGTTGAAATCTTAAAACAGCACGGTATTCCATTTGATCAAAGTTTTGTTAAAATAGGGACAGAAAGATTTGAAAAAGGCGGTTACTTAAGGGCTAAGGAATTATTGGAAGAGCCCGATCTCCCCTCTGCTGTTATAGCCAGCTATGATCAGATTGCTATTGGTGCAATTAAGGCTTTTACTGAGGCCGGGTTGAAAGTACCAAGGGATATGTCCATAATAGGTGTTGATAATATAATTACTGATGACTATATGCATATAAGGCTTACAAGTATTACAAACCCTGTTGAACAATTGGGGATAGTTTCAGTAAAGCTATTACTCAGCAATATAGATGATCCTGAATCCCATGTGGTACAACATGTTGCTCTGCAGTCTGAATTGGTTCTACGGGAATCCACTGCACCGCCAAGAGTGAAGAAAAACAGAAAATAATCAATATACCTAACGGTATAAGCATAAGCGAGTTAACCCCGTATGCCCCACGGTTTTTATATTCTTATTCATGCCAGTAATACCTTGCCCTGGTTTTTGATGTTTATTGCTGCATTGATGTCCCTATCTATAACGAGTCCACAGTCACACTTATATACCCGTTCTGATAGGGACAAAGTGTTTTTCACAGCTCCACAGCATGAACATGTTTTGCTAGGCAGTATAGATTGTGCACCCCTAAAAGAAATGCACAGAACTGAAGATGATAAGTGTAGAACTGTGCTAATAAAGGCAGCGAAAATCTTCGACAAAATTATAACTGTATAGGTCGCTAAATATGACTATAGAGATTATATGTATAAAATGTATTAAATGATGTTTGTAAGACTTAGGTTCTTGGCATGTTCTATGGCCAGACGATATTCACTGCTGTTTAAACGCCTCGAAAGCTCAGGATACATATAGGCTTTATGGGATGGGTAATACTGGGGCATAATATTAACTGCTGCTTCTTTTGAGATTTCCTCTGAAACAAATTCGAGTACTTTTTCTGTATTCTCTAAATTATTGGGCATTACAAGATGTCTTATTAATAAACCCCTATAGGCAAGATTATTGCCGTCAGTTTTTAGGTTTCCTACCTGGCGGTACATCTCCTTTACGGCCATTTTGGTATGATCAAAATAGTTGCCGGCGCCTATATATTTCTTTGTTTTTTCGTTGTAGCCAAACTTGATATCCGGCATATAGATATCTACAACATTCTCTAATAGTTTTAAGATTTTGACTCTGTCGTACCCGCTAGTATTGTATACCAAAGGAATTGTTAAACCTCTTTTTGCTGCATGGTAAACACCCTCCACTATTTGGGGTACAAAATGGGAGGGTGTAACTAGATTTATATTGTGGCAACCTTTCTTTTGCAAGGAGATCATAATCTGGGCGAGTTTGTCAGGGGATATTTCATATCCTACTCCCCTGTGGCTTATTCTATAGTTTTGGCAAAAAACACATCGTAGATTACAGTGACTAAAGAATATAGTCCCCGAGCCGCCCCTACCCACCAAAACGCTTTCCTCTCCAAAATGGGGCCCGTGGCTATTTATAACCATCTTTGCCCCAGCCCGGCAAAAACCTTCTTCACCCTCTAGACGTTTGGCGCGGCATCTGTGGGGGCAAAGAGTACAGCTTTCAAGGATTCTGCGCAATAACTGTATTCTGTCATAGAGTTCACCTGTTTTGGCTAATTTTAAATATTGTGGTTGGTATTTTTTCATTATGCTGCTCCCGTGCATCCCTTTGTCCAACTTTTGTTTAAACGATCTCTTCTTGTTGCTTTTGTTTTTCTTTTAATAATTCATAGGCCATAGAAACTTTTGCCTCATAGCTTTTGCTTCTTTGAATCTTTTTACTTCTTTCTCTTTTCAGAGCTGTCTCAAGGATAGTAAGTATTAGTTTTTCGTAGGTCATCCCTGCGGCTTCTGCCATCTTGGGAAAATCACTATATCCGGGCATAAGGCCGGGCAGACTGTTTATTTCTATTACATAGGGTATATTATTTTTTACCCTTATATCAACCCTGGCAAAATCTCTGCATCTTAGGGCATCAAAGGCCATAGAGGCGCTTTTTTCTATATTGGTCTTTTTTTCAGTGCTCAAAATAGCAGGGCAATATAATTGCTTGGATCCACCCAGACCATTTTTAGATTCAAAGGTATTGAATCTGTCATATTCTTCGGAAACATTTCTAAAATCGATCTCTAGAATTGGCAAAATTATTTTCTCTTTTTCGTTACCGATTATACCTACCGTGAATTCCCTGCCTTCAATATATTCTTCTGCCAAAGCAGGCGGCTTATATTTAGCCAAGGTCTTAGATACTTGTTTGTATAGAGATTTTGTATCAAAAACTAAGCTGTCTTTGTGAATTCCAAATCCGGAGCCTTCACAGGCGGGCTTTACGATTGCAGGAAATTTTAGGTTTGGATCCAAGGGTTCATTACCGGTATAGAATTCTTGGAAATAAGCGGTAGCAATATCGTGAAATCTAAAAAGCTTTTTGGCTACGGCTTTGTTTAAGGCCAGCCCATGGGCAAGGATCCCTGAACCTATATAGGGTATTCCAAGCATTTCTAAGATGGCAGGTATTTGTGATTGTCTACTCTCTCCCCTTAATCCTGTACTCAAATTAAAGACAATATCAAGTTTATTCTTTCTTAGGTTTTCCCCTATCTGTTCGTTGGCGATAATTTTTATAACTTTATGTTTTTTAGAAAGAACACTTTTGATTCTATTGGCAGTTATTTTCCTTTGCTCTTCTGCCGCGAGCATTTCTTTGTCATTGGTATCTATATTTAGTTTATCGATTACCAACCCTATTTTATAGACTATAATATCCCTCCTAGTGTATATTTTCTTTTTTATCCCTAAAATTGGGATTAAGAAATAAAAGCTGTGTAAAACTTAAAACAAAAGCAACAACTACAACAATTTTAGTGCGCCGTTTAACGGAGTAGAAAATATCCTTCCTCCGTTTAAATTAAGTGAAAAAATAATAATGAAATAGAGATTCGTTTTTTAAATTATATCATAGCCCGGGTATTTTGTAAAATAATTTATCCATATATTAACGACAATTCCGTTAATTAACTATAGCTGTTAAATGCAGAAAAAACGCTATTTGGCGAGCTTTTTATTGTTCGCTATAGCTTACACCTAATACAAACAGATGTATTTATATAAGCGCCGAGCCTATTTTTATGTAGAGCGGGGGAACCACTTTTTGGGGTGTATCTTCATTTATGAGGTAGGGTACTCTTGGATCCGAACCCGTCAGCTAACCCAGTAGACTCTGGAAGAAGAGGTTGGTAGTACAAAACAAGGTTTTCTATAGATAAAAGGACTCAACTTTGTTAAAATATAGTTGCAAAGAATACCAAACAAAGGAGAGTCCCAATGTCTAGTTTAGGGCAACTCTGGAAAATAAAAGGTTCAGACCAACATAAGCTGGCAAATTGGCTAAGATATAAAGCCAAAATGCGTTTGATGTTTTGGATAGGATTAATTGTAATTTGATATGATTTCTTGTCAAATATGAAGGTTGAATAGTGATTTCTTGCATTGTTTGTTATAATACTAATTGTACAAGGGGCGACCCCAGTGTCGTTTCCTACCGCTATATCTAATGTCGCGCTATATATAGTAAATGACCATAGTCTTTTAAAATTAAAAGGGGGAAGTTGTTATGAGTATAACCCGTAAGATAAGTCAGCTGAAGGTTAAAAGCCATAATATTACCAGGCCGAAATTTCCCGCAATTGATTTCCATACGCATTTCGGGAAACTATTGGGAGCCATGGCGGGCACCGAAAATTATTTCGATTTATACGAAACCAAGGACACCATAGCCGAGATTAAAAGTTATGGGATTGAAAAAGTTGTTAACGTAGATGGCGGTTTCGGAGACGAGTATCTTAGGATGATGGATAAACTTAAAGACGCGGGGGATTTTATTATCAACTTCGGTCAAGTTGATATAATGGAATTTGAAAGCCCAGAATTTGAGGCTAAGGTAAATAAGGTTATGGGGGAGCACCATAAGAACGGTATTAAGGGTCTAAAGTTCTGGAAGAACATCGGATTGGTATTAAAGGACAGTAACGGGAATTATCTTCGTCCGGATGACGAAAGGCTTAAGTGTATTTGGAGCGCAGCAGCGGAATATGACATGCCGGTATTGTTTCATATTGCTGACATGAACGCATTTTTCACCTCTGCCAATGAGGAGAATGAGCTTATTGAAACCTTTAGGGATCATCCCGAATGGTTGTTTAATAAACCAGGTATGTATTCCTTCGATGAGCTTATGGAAATGCAGGAAAGACTCCTTGAAGAGAATCCCAAAACGAAATTTGTCATTGCCCATGTAGGTAGTTATGCTGAGAACTTAGGTCAGGTAGGACGCTGGTTGGATAAATACCCTAATATGTATGTGGATATCGCAGATAGATTGAGTGAACTAGGCAGGCAGCCCTATACTGCCAGAGAATTCTTTACGGAATACGCAGATAGAATCGTTTTTGGTACCGATCTATTACCCATGGATGTAGAGAGATATCCCATATATTTCCGGTTCCTTGAAACTTATGATGAATACTTCTCTTATCGAACCGATAAAGGAGTTCCTCTTGGGGATTGGAATATCTATGGTATAGGTTTGGACGACACTACCTTACAAAAGGTATATAGGGATAACGCCAAAAAACTTCTTAAAATAGGATAAACCATCGTCTAAAAGGGCATCCTTTTTTACAAATTATTATTATTTCGGCATAATGACTGTTGATTTATAAAATTAGGATAAGGGTCATATAAGCAATAAGGGACAGGACGATGCCTATGGAAATAGTATTCAATATAAATTGTTTGCTTTCTTCCTGTTTTTCGTCCATATAGATAGGGATAATGAACGAGGGAGGCAGTAAAAACAATGTATACAGGGCAACCTTAAAAGAATTATCAAGATTAAGAACCCTGTCTACTACGATCTCGTTAAATCCGTAGGCGATTATCATAAACAATGCTAATCTTAAAACAGCGGTCCAGAAAGGTTTGCGGATATTTCTAAAATCGATCTTGAGTTCATATCCTATGATGAGGCAAATTAGGGGCAGAGTCAACTCGGAAAGAACTCTCAGGGTCTCGGAGAGGGAATAAACGATAGCCGATGGGCCTATTTTCAGATTGCCCATAAAGCTGGCTGTGATACCCAATAAAATTGACAGTATAACCGGGGATTTAACAAAGGAAAATGTCAACTCTTTTGCAGTTGATGTTTTCCCGTTCAATCTTTGAATATAGCTTACGAGGACAAAAAAACAAAAGGTGACTTGGCCGATATCAAAGATGGCCAGCTTATATGTATTCAAGGAGCCGTATACGGAGGTAAACAATGGATAGCCCATCATTCCTGCTTCGAGGCCGCCAAACAATGCGGGAAAATATTTATCAGTGCCCTTAACAGTTCTTTTTATAGCAGCACCTATGGAGAGCATTAGACCACAAATCCCAAAAACAGAGAAAAGGATTAGAATATACCTTTTTTCAAAGGTCGTTTTGGCAAAGGTAAGAAACAGTACCGAGGGTAGGGCGATATTTACCACGATCCTCTTTAATCCGTTGATTGTTTCTTGCTTGATAAAACGTGCTCTTCTGAGAAACCCGCCTAAAATAATTATAAATATTACGGGCAAAACCTTCGATAAAACCCCAATAGCCTCAGCCATCTTAACCCCCCATATAATATTGTTGCCAGTGTCCACAAATTAGGTATATATGTTGCAAAAAAGACTTGCCATTCCAAGATAGGTTATTACAATTATATTCTAACAAAATTATATTTATCTGTCATTAGAAAATAGCTAAAATTTGCTACGGGGGAATAGATTTTCCAACCTTATAGCCGGGCTTATTTTTGTCGCGATATATGCCATAGATAAAGGGAAGCCACCGATCCATAGGGCGTATAAGCTTTTCTGTATTTATCAAATTGCTTTTTGTCCAGGGTTTCCAACCCGTACAAGGTCATCATACCCCGCCGGATAGCCAGATCCCCCCAGCTTACTATATCGGGGCGCTGCATAGAAAATATCAGAAGCATTTCGGCGGTCCAAACCCCAACACCGCGCAGGGAAGACAGGGCTTTTATAACTTTATTATCTGGGAGACCTTCAAGGGCAGAAAGATCCAATTCCCCACGAAAAACAGCCTGGCCTATACCCTGTATGTATTCAGCCTTTCTCATAGACATGCCGCAAGCTTGTATATCTTCAAGGGTTGTATTTGCTATTCTTTCCGGATCGATTTCACCAAAGCGATCTTTCAGCCGGCTCCATACCGTGCTGGCAGCAGCTGAAGAAATTTGCTGAGCCACAATGTTTCGAATAAGGGCGGTAAACAAATCAGGGATAATTTCCCTGCGGATCATACCTATTCTGTCTATGGCTTCCCCCAGCTTACTATCACTTTCCTTTAAATATTGGATTTCTTTTTGACCGTATTGAAATATCTGCAATATAAACTACGCTCCCGTTATTTTCCTATGCTCTGTTTTACCAGAACGCTTCAATTAACCTTAAGTCATAAATAATTATAGCATGTGGGGGTCTCGGGTCTCAATGGGGAATAGGCCATAGTAAATGGTTATTATCCCTATAATGATCGAATAATCTACTCCAAGGCCAATGATTGGGCTGTTTTCGCATCCATAGTCATTGACAACCCATGGTAATATTCAATAGAATGTTGGTGTATCACATTATCGGAGGTTACTTACGGAGAGGAGAGGTCGTTTGGATATACTTTTAAAACAATTAAAAGGGGTATCCATGTCAGTTTTACCCATAACTGTTTTAGTCTTTATATTAAATTTTACTGCTGCTCCTATCGATACACAGATGCTGATTAGATTTTTAATAGGCGCGGTCTCTGTAATAATTGGGCTGGGTATCTTTCTATTTGGGGCTCATATAGCTATTGTTCCCATTGGCAATCTTATGGGGGAGACTATAGCAAAGACCAATAAGGCCTATATGGTAGGAATTTTAGGCTTTATATTAGGTTTTCTTATAACCGTTGCAGAACCCGACCTGCAAATTCTGGCCCGACAGGTAAATTTGGCTTCAGGCGGTATTATTTCAGGTACTTTGATTCTAATAGTGGTTTCAGCGGGCGTTGGAATAATGGTGGGGATAGGCCTGCTGAGGATCCTTTATGGGAAACCTTTAAATAAATTGTTTACGATAACTTATTTTATTATCTTCCTGCTGGGGCTAAAAGCGGCAGAAGAATTTTTGGCTATTTCTGTAGATGCTTCAGGGGCTACCACAGGTGCCATGACAACGCCATTTATACTGGCTCTGGGATTGGGTGTCTCCCAACTAAAGGGGGGTAAAACAGCGGAGGAGGATAGCTTCGGAATGGTAGGTCTTGCCTCTGCAGGACCAATCTTTGCTATCTTGATAATGAGTCTGGTTAGGGGGCTTACAAATATAGAGGGGGCGATAGAGGCCTTTGTTCCCCATATAGGAGTTTTCACCCCTTATTTACGTATTTTTCCCCAATTTTTAAAAGAATCTGCCTTGACTCTTGTTCCCCTGTTGATTTTGTTTTTAATTTTCGATAAAATCAGGTTTAAATTAAATAAAAGAAGCAAAGGGGCAATCTTAAAAGGATTATTGTATACCTATGTGGGTCTTACCCTATTTTTAGTGGGTGTTAATGCTGGCTTTATGGAGGTAGGCAGGGTCATGGGCGAGAGTATCGCAGAGTTTCATCCCTGGGCATTGCCCTTGATTGGTTTCTTACTGGGTATGACGGTAGTATTGGCAGAACCTGCTGTATATGTATTGACGGAACAGGTGGAAGAGGTTACAGCAGGACATATAAAAAGAAAGGTCATCTTGGTGGCTCTGTCTGCAGGCATCGCCTTTGCTGTATCCCTGTCAATGATCTGAATAATGGTTCCAGGCTTAAAACTATGGCATTTTTTGTTGCCCGGTTTCTTATTAGCCGCGATACTATCCTACAGGGTTCCGCCCATATTTGTGGGGATAGCCTATGACGCCGGCGGTGTGGCATCAGGGCCTATGACAGCTACCTTTGTACTGGCATTCGCTCAGGGCGCAGCCAACCAGGTGGCCACAGCCAATGTCATGGTGGATGGATTTGGCGTTATAGCCATGGTGGCAATGACACCATTGGTGGCTATCCAAATACTGGGTTTAATATTTAAGATAAAAGCCAAAAAGGAGGGCAATTAGATGGATTCACCCAATAAAGGGCTTATTCTCTTTTGGTGTGTACTGGATTTTGGGAAGGGCAGCAAATTATTTAAACTATATAAAGAACTTGGCGGGATAGGGGCTACCATATTTTTAGGCAAGGGTACTGTCAGGGACGAACTATTAAATAAGCTGGGTATATTGGATACCAGAAAGGAAATCTTCTTTGCCCTCATCCATGAGGTGGAAGAAGAGAGTCTATATGAGAGGGTAATAAAAAAATTCCATTTGGATAAGCCCAATCATGGAATAGCTTTTTCAGTACCAATAAAATATTGTTCGGCTGTCGATGGTTCTAAAGATATTTACAGCCTTGAAAAGAAAGGTGTGAGAGAATTGGAATATGAGGCCATCTTTGTTGTTGTAGATAAAGGGTCTTTGGATGACGTGCTGGAAGCTGCTGAATCGGCCGGTTCCACAGGCGGAACCGTGATACATGGCAGGGGTTCAGGTTCCAAAGAAAAAGAAACATTATTCAATATTCAAATCGAACCGGAAAAAGAAATAGTATTGATTTTGTCTAAGGAGCATAAAACCGAATCCATTATTAATGCTGTAAAGGAAAGATTGAATATTGATCACCCGGGAACAGGAATAATTTTTGTAATGGATGTAAGCAGAACAGCAGGGTTATATGAGAAATGATCGGTATTTCATACCACGCAAACCCTCATAGCGCTGGGTTAGTATAACCTTGCCCTTATTAGCGGGATAAAGAATATATTGACCTAATTACCATATTTATGATAGAATTGTTTAAGCAATCATTTTATTTTTTGCGATTCTTTTGGATAGACAAACAAGGGTATTTAATGCAACTCCTTTTTCAAGTTGACAAAAGGAATTGATAAGGCAGACTGATTTTTCTAAGGGTACTTTTTGTACACCTATTTAGGCCTTTCTATTTTGGACTATTATTATAGGATTATAGGCAATTTGTTTAAAAGTCATAAAATAAACGAAATTTCGACATATATACAAGAACAAAGAACCCCAAGCGACTCGGGGACGAAGCTTAACCTATCATAATTAAGGGGGAATAGAATGAATGTTACAGTTATTGGCGCAGGAAATTTGGGGCTGGCTATGGCAGCCCATCTGGGCATAAACGGTAATAGGGTAACCTTGTGGAACCGTTCCAGATCTACCATCGAAAAACTTATAGATACTCGCACCATTCATTGTTGGGGCGTTTTAAATGGTTCTGTTGAAATTGATCTTGTGACAGATGACATCGAAAGAGCCGTTTCAAATCCCGATGTGATTATTGTGACCACCCCTGCTAATTCCCATCATTGGCTGGCAGATATAATAGGCAGGCACCTCAAAAAGGAGACCCTTACCGTATTAAACCCAGGACGAACTTTCGGGGCATTGGAACTTCAGGACATTTATTACAGTTACAGCGGCAATTATGATCAGACTATTGCAGAGACTCAAACCACTATCCATGTATGCAGAAAAACTGACGAGGATGCGGTAAATCTAATAGCATTGAAGCAGGATGTATTGATTTCCACCTTTGAGGCTAATAAAAATCAGCTCATAATAGACAGGATGCCAAAATGCTTGCAACAATATCTCATTCCTGCCAGATCTATGATCGAAACGTCCATAGGCAATGTGGGCATGATCTTGCATTGTGCACCTTTGTTATTAAATACTGGATGGACAGAAAATGTAAACAATGCTTACAAATATTATTATGATGGCATAACACCTTCAGTAGGCAGATTGATAGAAAAGATAGACGAGGAGAGGGTAGCCGTATCAAGAGCCTTAGGCTTTCAAGTCGAATCGGCTATTGAATGGTTTAGAAGAACCTATGAAGTAGAAGGTGATACTCTCTACCAATGCATTCAAAGCAATGAGGCTTACAGGACAATAGATGCCCCAAAGTCCTTGAATCATCGGTATATTTTTGAAGACATCCCCCATGGTCTGGTACCTTTGGAAGCTGTAGGGAAGATGTTAGGAGTAAATATGGATAATACCAGCCTCATTATCAATTTGGCCTCAAGCCTTATGGATGTGGATTTAAGAGGGATCGGCAGAAACTTGAACAATGTCTTTGGCGGACAGGATAAAAACCAAATTCTTGCCCGGCTGTTAGAGTTATTTAAATGTAGATTCGAGGGGGACTTAAGGAATGTCAGTATGGGATAGGGATATCTTTGCTTTTATTAAGCCATCATTAGATGCCCATACCTTAGGGATAAACTTAGTTGCAGAACTTTTACGGGATTGTGGTTATCAGGTTATCATGGGCAATGAAACCATAAGCAAGGCAGCAAATGGGTTAAAATATGAGATAAATTGCAGGACTGTTTTGGAATGGCTTCGAAGAAACAGGATAAATTTTATAGGATTGAGTTATAGACTAGATCAGGATGAAGCTGTTAGAATGACTGGCTACCTTATGCATCAGCTTAAGGAAAACGGTATGCTCCATTATCAAGGCGGTCTTATTAAGGGCGTATTCTTTGGCGGTTTGCCCGGGAGTTGTTTACAGATAGAAAAAGAGCATAAAGGGTTTGTAAGAACCTTTATGGGCGGGGAATCCACCTTAGAATCCCTTACGAAGATAGGTGTGCCTAAAGAGCGGATACCTAAAGATATTTTAGAAGGCAGCCTCTATGATGATTTCCGTATGGATTTTGGCAAAGAGATCATAGATTCAGAACAATATTTAGAGATCAAGGCCATAGACCGGTCAGGATATATTGAATATGGTACTAAAAAGGATACTTTAAATAGGCGACTTTTGGCGGGCAAAACCCCTACCACGCCTTTGATGCGTGCTCATGCAGGCCCTTACTCTTCGGCCGTAGATCGTCTGGACTCGGTAAAAGAATTTATATCATGGATAGAGGAACTGAAAAAAACAGGTTATCTGGATATCCTCTCCATAGGCACCTCCCAGTTGACTCAATCCAATTTCGGGGAAGATTGGGGTGATAAACCTAACGGCGGAGGGGTGCCCATAAATTCCCCTGAAGAATATGCAATGATATGGGAGGCAGCAAGGCCCCTTCTGTTAAGAACCTACGCGGGGACAAAGAATGTGGCCAATCTGGCCCAAATATACGAGAATACCATAAATATTTGCTGGCATGCTCTTTCCCTGTGGTGGTTCAATAGGCTGGACGGCAGGGGACCTTATGACCTGTATACCAATTTAGAACAGCATATAGAGGCTATGAAATTTATAGCAAAGACGAATAAACCTATGGAGGCAAATGTATCCCATCACTTTGCTTTTCGCGGTGCAGACGATGTAACTTATATAGTATCGGCATACCTGGCGGCCAAGCTGGCCAAGAGTCTTGGTATAAAAACCTTCATACTGCAAAACATGCTAAATACACCCAGATCCACCTGGGGTATTCAGGATCTGGCAAAATCCAGAGCCATGCTGAGGCTGGTCAAAGGCTTGGAGGACACAAACTTTAGGGTATTGCTTCAGCCCAGAGCCGGGCTGGATTATTTTAAACCTGATCTTTATGAAGCCAGAATACAGCTTTCTGCCGTCACTGCCCTTATGGATGATATAGATCCTCATGACGAGACAAGTCCACCTCTTATCCATGTGGTCAGTTATAGTGAAGGTCGACACCTTGCCACACCGCCAATAATTGATGAAAGCATAAAAATAACCCATTATTCCCTTAAAAAATACCGTGCCCTTCGAAAGAAAGATAAAATAGAGGATATGAGCCGCAGACCAGATGTAGAAGAGAGGATGTTGGAGCTTTTAGATTCTGCAAGAACAGTAATTTCTGCAATTGAGGGCAATATTGATGATCCTTATTCCTCAAAAGGATTCTATAGGATATTTGCTGCCGGGTTTCTTCCCGTACCCTATCTGTGGGGGGAAGTCGATAAATTCAAGTACGCCATGCATTGGAAGACAAAGCCTGTAAAGGGTGGTGTAAAGATCGTGGACGAAAATAATAAACCGATTTCCCATGAGAGGGTAGTGGATTATGCGGTAGGGAACCTAAACGAAATAACATAGGCAATTTTGACAACTTAATTTCGGAACAAATTTCACCCTTATGAGATTATACAATTATTATTTCGATGGTGTAATCCTTGAAAGGTTGCGGAATAACCCTAGTAATATGATATACTCCGACTAAAAGTTTCGGGGCATGTTTCGTTAATTTATACAAAGATTAGACTGTTTTAATGCAAAAAATATTGACTTGAAATATTATAGTTGATATACTTAGCATAATCAAATATGCCGGGGCTATCTAATAATTGCGTGCTGGAAGCCCCCTATGATTTATTATGAAATCAAAAGGCCGTTATTTCAGTAAAATATAAAATACATTAAGAAAGGGTAAGGAGATGGAACGAAAAAAAAGAATTGGTTATATTTGTTTTGGGGAAGTGAATACGCCAAAAGAACGATTACTGATGAAGTATCAAGAAGGTCTGGACTTTTTGGGATCTATTGATAACACGGAAATACTTGATGCCGGGCTGGTAATTGATGATCCGGAATATGAAACAGCTAATGCAGCCATTGAAAAGCTCCAAGGATACGACATGGATTGTCTCTTTGTCTGTGTTGGGGGCTGGGTACCTACCCATACAGTTATTAAGGTGACAGATGTATTTCGCAAGAAGCCCATGCTCTTACTGGGATTGTGCGGCTGGGTAGAAAACGGGAGAATTTTTACTACAGCAGAACAGGCCGGCACCACCGCTATACGACCGGCATTTGAGGCTATGGGCTATAAATTCAAATATGTTTATTGTACAATAGGGGAGCCCAAACCAAAGGCCAAGGTTGAGGCCTACTTAAATGCTTGTTATGCTGCCGCCAGACTGAGACATGCCAGGATTGGCTCTATGGGTTATAGGGATATGATTTTATATAGTACTCTATTTGAAGGTAACAGCCTGCGCAGGGAAATAGGTGTAGAAGTTGAAGCCTTTGAAACTCTTGAGATGGTACAGAATCTCGAGTCACTGGATCCTGCAGAAATAGAAGAAGGAGTCAATTTCGTAAAGACCAACTGGAAATTTGAAGCGCCTTGCGAAGACAGCGTAATAGAAACCGCTGTTAAATATGCTCTAGCTTTAAAGAAAAAGATAGACGAAAGAGGCTATGAAGCCATTACCCTCCTCGATGTAGATGGCATGAAGAAGCTATTAGGTTTCCCCCCTGCCACAGTATTTATGCTCCTAGAGCACTATTGCGGTGTACAGACAACACCGGAAAACGATGTACCGGGGAATGTAACCCAGCTTATGTTAAAATACATAACCGGTCAGACCATACCTTATTTTGAATATTATGAATTCTTTAAGAACAGCTTGCTCATAGGCGTGCCGGATTATATACCCGCCGCCGTAACAGACGGGGATATAAAGGTTCTGCCTGCCGCCTTCGGTTTATTAACCGGCTCATTGTTGAATGTTTCCAAGCCTAAAACTGGAGAAGTCACCTGTGCAAGGCTTGGCTATAAAGACGATGGATATTATATGCATCTTTATAAAGGTGTTGCAAAAGAGGCTCCCTCTTGGGCGGAGTACGGATGGGACGATCCGGTGCCGCAGCTTCCCAGCTTAGAACTTGAACTGACCAGTTGTACCGTAGAGGAATTTGCCGATAGGGTGCTGGGTCAGCATATTATAGTTGCTTACGGGGACTACATGGAAGCGATGGAAGATCTTTGCGGGCTTTTGGATATAAAAATTATTTATTAGTCACCAAAGAGGTGCATACAGGAGAATAAGTAATGTAGATAATTCACCTCCCCGGCAGCGATACGGTGTGGGGTGAATTATTCTATGTCAAGTAAAGGAATAACGGGATTAATAACAGCAAAGGAAATTTTGAGAAGGGATTTTTGCTATGGAAAGATGCAGAACAAATATAGGATGGGCGGAAACAGATATTACGCCAAAACGGCCGGTATTATTGTTTGGTCAGATGTATCAACGGGTTTCACAATATGTTAAGGAACCTCTTAAGGGGACAGCGCTAGTCATGGAAAATGGCTCGGATCAGGCAACGATTATTTCACTGGATATTACTATACCCCCCGAAACTATAATGCCTGATATCAAAAAAAGGCTATCGCATATAAAGGGTCTGGATACAGAAAAAATAACAGTATGTGCGACTCATACCCACAATGCATATGACTTTGGTTCACCGGAACTTTTCCCCCATGAGATCATTCTGCCAAAGGATATTCAGGCCAAGATACCTACGCCTTCGGATATTATGACCCATGAGGAAGGGAACCTTTTTCTTACCGATAAAATTGTAAATCTAGTAGAAACTGCATGGGGAAACAGGAAGCTTGGAAAGGTCAGTCATGGATCCGATTATGCAGCAGTAGGCTTTAATAGGCGCCCTGTTTTCAGATTCCAAAACGGAACCGATGAAAGCATCATGTATGGAGCCACCAGCAAAGAGAATTTTAGATACTTTGAAGGTACTGTGGACCACAGTGTCGAAATGATATTTACTTGGGATATGGAAGGTGAGGCAACAGGCATACTTTTAAATGTATCCTGCCCTTCCCAGATATACGAGCTCCATAGCTTTATATCTTCTGATTATTGGCATGATGTAAGGAATGCCCTCAGGGACAAACTAGGTAATATATTTATTCTCCCCCTTTGTGGGGCAGCAGGGGATCAAAATCCCTTAGATTTAGTACGTATTTCAAAGGCCAATGAGAAGGAACTGGAATTATGGAGTAAGCAAACCGGGGAAGTAGAGCGCAATATAGATATGAAACAAGAATGCATAGCCATAGCTCACAGGATTAGGGATGCGGTGTTAAGACAGTTTGAAAATGCCTCTCTACAGGCTAATGGGAGCTTTACTCTAAAACATCAGGTTCGGGAAATAGAACTGCCCATCAGGCAGGTGGAGGAAGCAGAGGTCATAGAGGCAAGGAAAACAGTAGATAAATATATTGAACAGTTCTCTCCAGATAACAGGATGCAGGCAAAGGACATGGTAGCCATGTTTGAGCCTTGCGGTATTATCCAAAGGTGGCAGGAACAACAGAGATCAAAGACTGTAGCCTTCCCTTTGCATATGATTCGCATTGGAGATGCCGCCATAGTGACTAATCCTTTTGAGCTCTTTGTGGAATATGGGTTGCGAATCAAGGCTCGTTCCGCAGCGAGTCAAACCATGGTTGTACAATTGGCAGACTCAAGCGGGGGATACCTTCCAAGCGAATCTGCAGTGGCAGGCGGTTCCTATTCCGCCAAACCCGCCTCCACACTGTGTGGACCGGATTCAGGGGACGTTTTATGCGAGGCTCTTTTAGCCGGTATAGATGATCTTTTTAAAGATGATACAGTAAACTGAGTATGAGATTATAACCAAGGTTCTACTTGTAGTTTTAGGAAGGATATTATATATTCTAAATATACTTGATCCAAGTGAATAGATTCAATTAAAATGTAGAGAAAATGGGCATTAAGACATGGGGAAATGGGGGACGAAATAATGTATAGTTTTCCAAAAGATTTATATACGGATGTACGTATTGAAGAAGTATTTGATACAAGGATCAGCTTTAAGAAAACTGAGCTCTATGAACAAAAAGTTCGAAACAACAGGGGGGCATTTATAAGGGTCTTTGACGGAAACAGATGGTATTATAGTTCACTGACGGATTTAAACGATATACAAAAGGCTATTGATACCCTGGCTCTGATGGCTAAGCCGAACCCCCAGATATTGGATCACCCTGTTGTAGGAGCCTTTGAAAGCAACCGAGAAACTTTATTGCAGTATGAAGACAATTCAGTTACACAAATATCTATAGAAGAAAAGCGAAACCTTTTGGAGGGCTATCTGGCTCTTCTGGATCGTTCGGAGATAGTCCATCATTCCTCCTATTATGTAGATAATAAAATCATTAAATCAATTTATTCATCAAAAGGTACTGCCGTCACCTTCGACAGGCAAACCTGCGGTCTTCGTTTTGATTATGAATTAGCCTTCGGGGAAAATAAAGATTCGGCAGTTACATCGGAAGCCGCCATATACTTTGACCAGCTAAAGGGGCTCAAGACCAAGTTTAATGAAGAGATAGCAAAGAGCATAGCCTTTGTAAAAGAAGCAGAGCCCGTAGAGCCTGGAAAATACACTGTAATTTTAAGCCCCCAGGCTACGGGAGTATTTACCCATGAGAGCTTTGGCCATAAAAGCGAATCGGATTTTATGGTAGGAGATGAAACTATGAGAGCTGAATGGGCTCTTGGCAAAGAGATTGGACAGAGCCTCTTAACCATTATTGATGATGGCACTGAGGTTGGAAATGGCTATGTGCCCTATGATGATGAAGGTACAGCGGGTAAGAAGACCTATATCATAAGGAATGGAGAACTTGTAGGCAGGCTTCATAGTGCTGCAACCAGCGCAGCTTTGGAAGAACCCCTTACCGGGAACGCAAGGTCGATTAATTTTGAATTTGAACCTATTGTGCGGATGACCACTACTTATATTGAAAAGGGAGACAGACCACTTGAGGACATCGTTTGTGAAATAGATAGTGGCATATTTGTCGATACCATAAAGCATGGCTCGGGGATGTCCACATTTACCATAGCACCGGCTAGAGCCTATAAGATTGAGAATGGGAAAATCACAACTCCTGTAAAGGTATCAGTGGTTACCGGCAACGTATTTAAAACTCTGGCAGAGGTGGATGCCGTTAGTGAAGAATTTGAACTGTCGGGTTTTGTAGGTGGAGGCTGTGGGAAGATGGAACAATTCCCCCTGCCGGTGGGTTTCGGAGGGCCTTACACCCGGGTAAAAGAATTGAATGTACAATAGCCAAAACAGGTATATGGGTGATATAAGGAAAAATGTAATGGGGGCAAGCAGATGGATAAAGAATTTATAACCATAAGGGAAAAGGAAACAACGGTCAGGATACAGAATACAGAAATAAATGCCCTACGCACCAAGGATATCGTGAAAAATGGGGTCAGGGTATACGAAGATGGAAAGATAGGTATTTCAGGTGCCATAGGGGATATATCTAATGAGAGCCTTATAGAAAATGCTGTAGAAAATTTGGATGCAGGGATTTCCTATCCATATGAGATATCTGGTGATGCCAAAGACCATCGAAATTATGGGGAAATGACCATGGATAGCCCTGCCCTACTGGATTTATCTCAGGGGATAGTAGACAGGCTCAGATCTGATTATAAAGATTTTGATTTCAGCGAGGGCATATCGGCTAAAGAAGCGGTATGGAATATGAAAAATTCCAGGGGCTTGGATTTAGAGTACAGAGATTCCTATATCGCCTTGGGGTTGCTCCTGAAAGAAAAGAAATCGGCAAATCTCTTTGATGGATTTTTGCAATATCGGGGAAGAACCTTCGACCTGTCAAGATTTTGGGATTTTAATGAAGGATTACTGGAGGCCTACAGAAACAATGTACCTTTACCCAAGGGGGAGACCCTTCCAGTGTTCTTAGTAGATCTTTCGGACTTGGAAAACTTTTTGTCCCGTTCATTAAACGGTGAACTCTATGCCACCGGTGGTTCTATCTTCAGCGGCAAGGTAGGAGAAAAACTGTTTAACGATAAGATTACGGTTTTACAAGACCTAAATCCTTTTTATACAGCGTCGCCCTTTTTTGATATGGAGGGTGTGGTACTTAAAGACGATTGCTATAATCTTATTCAAAATGGTGAATTGAAGGCCGTTTATACGGACAAAAGGGCCGCCCATGTCTATGAATTACCCCATACCGGGGCAGCATCAGGCTCTTATGATGGGAGACCTGCACTTACTGGCGCCTCCTTGCGTTTCGGCGTGGACAGCTCTAATATAAAATCAGCCTTGGATGGCCAAATGGCGGTGCTGGTTGCAATAAGTTCCGGTGGGGATTTTACGGCGGACGGCAGCTTTGCAGCACCTGTACAGGTTGGTTTTCTTTTTGATGGGGAGCGCATTATAGG
>JAAYSJ010000156.1 GCA_012518395.1 Clostridiales bacterium | reverse complement strand
GAGCCTTATTTCTCCGGTAGCTACATAGGCCTCTATGTTTCTACCTACGTTTCCGCCGGTATCCACTTCCCTGGGGCTTATATGATATTTTGCTAATTTGTTTTTTACAGCCTCTACATTCTTTCTGCCTATTTGAAATACATCTCCCCTTAAAGTCGAATCAGCGCCACCATAGACGTTCACTACTAATTCCCCCATAAGACAGTTATATTTTCCTTCCAGCTTATGAAAAAGCAGGGGAATCGCAGTATCAACATAATGTCCCGGTCTGTTTACTGCTACAGACCCTGCCGTCTTCGAGTTTGGCAGAGCTATATGTACAAGCCCCAGAACCCTTCTTGCAGGTGAATACATAGAAACTGCAACGCAAGAACCCAGGCCATAGGTCTTTATTACGTCGTCTTCTCTGTTTGATATAAAATATTCTCCTATCCCAATCACTATTTCCATCCCTATACTACCTTCCAGTCATCATTTTATATACGCGATTTGGAATTTCCTCCAGGGGAAGCTGATATTCCACGGCTCCTACATCGTAGGCCGCCTTAGGCATACCATAGACTACGCTGGTTTTCTCGTCCTGGCCTATGGTAGCCGCCCCTTTCTTTTTCATAGAAAGAAGACCCTTAGCGCCATCGTATCCCATGCCGGTAAGGATGATCCCTATGGAATCTCCCCCCATACATTGGGCTACAGATTCAAATAATATATCTATCGATGGGCGATGGCCCTTGACTTTTTCCCCTTTGAAGCATTCTACATAGTAGTCATTTTCTATTATTTTAAGCCTCATATGGGAGTCCCCCGGGGCTATTAAAACTCTGCCGGGCAGCACCCTGTCCATATTCTTTGCTTCCAGAACTTCCATCCTGCAAGAATTATTGAGCCTTTCGGCATAGAGCTTTGTAAATACCGGGGGCATATGTTGAACGACCAATATACCAGGCATCTCAAGAGGCAAGGGTTTCAATATATTGTAGATAGCCTCTGTGCCTCCGGTGGATGCGCCTATTGCAATAATTTTATTTTTCCCATTCCCGGCGCCAGCGCCGATGATTTTTCTTCCCATGCCGGGAGCCTTCATATTCCCCACCTTTACGATGGATGCGATTTTGATCTTGACTACCAGTTCATTTATCAGGGCCTCCATACCTAAGTTCCTGCCAGAATCCGGCTTTGCTACAAAATCAATAGCCCCAGCCCCAATTGCATCAAATACCACCCCATCCGTCCCGCTTACTACCACTACAGGCAGGGGATATTGCGGCATCAGTCTCCTTAAAAATTCTATGCCATTCATCTTGGGCATCTCCACATCCAAGGTCATGACATCCGGTTCAAATTCTAATATCTTGTCTCTGGCCTCATAAGGATCGGCGGCAGTCGCTACCACTTCTATAATGGGATCGGCGGCTATTCCCCTGGCCAATGACTCCCTGAATAATAGCGAATCGTCCACTACCAATACCTTAATCTTCTTTCTTGTGCGCACCTTGTCCTATTCCTTTCTATAGAGGGCGGGTCGTATATATTTAAAAGGTGTTTCACCCCTGATGAGTGATTCTGAATGCCCTATGAAAAGATAACCGCCATTTTCCATAGAATCATAGAATTTATTTACAAGATCCCGTTTTGTCCGGGCATCAAAGTAGATCATAACGTTTCTGCAGAAAATTACATGGAACTTCCTTTTGAAAGGAAATACCCTCTCCATAAGATTAAACTTCCTGAATATGATTTCATTTTTTATACTATCTTTAAGGATGGAATTTTGGTCGTCATATCCCCTAAAATAATCCATCCTCCATTTTGGAGGAAGGCTGGATATCTTATCGTTACTATATATACCCTGTGCAGCCTGTTTTAAAACTTGGCTGGAAATGTCTGTGGCCAAAATCTTTGTATCCCAAAACATTTTCCTGTTACCGAAAAAGTCCCCTATCACCATGGCCATAGTATAGGGTTCTTCCCCTGTCGAACACCCTGCACTCCAGATCCTCAGATCCCTATCCTTTATAGTAGACTCTAAAAATGGTAAAACCCTGTCCCTTAGATAATAAAAATGCTCCTCTTCCCTCATAAAATATGTATGGTTTGTAGTTATTCTGTTTATCAAGGCCTCTGCAGCAGCCCCGGTTCTATCAGAGATAACGTATTCACAATAGTCAGAAAAATTGGTAAATTGATTCTGTATCAATAGACTCCTAAGCCTGCCCACTACCAGAGCCCGTTTTTCTTCCTTTAAGTATATCCCATAATTATTGTGTATATATTTTGCTAACCGATGGAATTCCTTATCGGAAATATCAATCATATTCCCACCTGTCCCCAGCCCTGCTGCCTTTTATTTGTTTGCTTCATTTTTTGCTCCACGAAAATTTCTTACACCAAATCGTTTAGATCTTCTACCTCGTCCTCAGTCAATAGCTTTTCGCAATCCAATAGGAGCTTTACATCCTCCCCTACTTTGCCGATGCTCCTGATATATCTATTGCTGGCAACCTTGTTCATTTCCGGGGGGTCCACAATATCCTCCCCAGGTATAGTGATTACCTCTGAAACCGTATCCACAACCAAGCCTACAGATATATCCATCATATCCACTACAATGATGCAAGTCCTGTCATTGTATTTTCTGGGCTCCTTTTTAAAGCGCAGTCTTATATCCATAACAGGGATGATCTTGCCCCTTAGATTGATTATGCCTTTGATATATTCAGGCAGTTCAGGAACTTCTGTAATTGGCTGAATGCCTATTATCTCGGTTACATGCTCTATTTCTATTCCATAGCTTTCCTTGCCCAGTGAAAAGGTCAAGTATCTGTCCTTTTGAGTGTCTTCTTCCATCCCAAAGGTGTTTTCCATTAAACCTGCCATCAGTTCATTTCCTTTCGTTGATTTATCTGTATTTTGCAAAACATAACCAGTATGTTTCACAAACTTTAGTTATAATCTGGCCAGGCTGGCAATATCGAGGATCAGACTAATATTTCCGTCCCCTAAGACTGTACATCCTATGAGACCATTTGTTCTGCCCGATCGTTTTATATATTCTGGCATAGCCTTTACTACCACCTGTTGCTGCCCTATAAGTTCATCGGCAAAGAGACAAAAGGTCTTGCCTTCCTGCTCTACCATTATGATAATCCCCCCGATAAGCTCGGTAATTGAGGTATCTATCCCATAAAGCTGGTGAAGCCTTATTATAGGATAGCACTG
>JAAYSJ010000155.1 GCA_012518395.1 Clostridiales bacterium | reverse complement strand
TATACATTTTGAATTCCACCTGGATGTAGGCACAAAAGGCCCTACCCGTGAACTAATTGGTGAAATGGTTGCTATGGCAAAGGGTACAGGTTTTGAACCCAAAATTAAGCCCGAAAGCTATGCAGCCAGCTGCTACGCCAACAGATACACCAAAAACCCCAAATAAGCCTGGGTAGTGGGGATGGATCCCGTAATCATATAATTCTTATTCCAGTATCAATTCTCCAAAATATTCAGGCCTGTGAAAGTCAGCCTCGGGGATATCTATTCTATTCCAGCAACCATAGTGGGGGAATTTTGTATTATCCCCGCACTTTTGAAAGTTTCCTTTCATCTTCTTACCGGCTTCGAAATTCTGCTTTCCATAGTATTTTTCTATAAAAGAATAAGGTATGGAAAATTCCAAGATCCACTGATCATCACTATATTGGTCTGCCTTATCCCTATCTACAGAAGATTTTATATTAAAAAGATCTTGAAAGACATCCTCGACCATAATTCTATCATCACGGTTACTACCAAACCCCAATAGCAAAGTTCCTATAGCATTTATTTCAAAGTTAAAATATCGGTTGTCCTTTTTAGGATCGGCATTAAAGAAAAATTCCACACAACTATCAGTATATACCGGCTCATTCATATTTTTATATCTGGCCAGGATCTCTTTTTCAAAAGATGTAAAATGTAGGTGTAGAGCCGATTCTGTATATAAGAATCTTACTTCTACCCTTGGTTTGTACCCATTCTCGTCCCATGGGTATTCATCGATTAGAACCGGATCAATTTCCTTCCATATCTCATTGGTAACCCCAAACTCTTTAAACCTCTTCCATTTACAAACTTTAGTCATAAACTCCACCTCACTTTATAATATAAAACCCAGGGGGATGGGATCCGTGCGCACAGAAGAACCGTCCCCCTGTGTTATGGGATCCGTGCGCACAGAAGAACCGTCCCCCTGTGTTCGTCCCCTGTGTTATTAGGCGTTTAAAGCGCTTAACTCTCGTTCTTCTTTAAATTGATTGGTATACAGCCTGTAATAATAACCCTTTTGCCTCATAAGCATATTGTGGCTTCCCTGCTCTATCATCCTGCCGTCCTTTATAACCAATATTCTATCAGCAGAACGGATAGTGGACAAGCGGTGGGCTATTATAAAACTGGTTCTTCCTTCTAAAAGCCTGTTGATGGCCGATTGTATCATCTGCTCCGTCTCAGTATCAATAGAAGAAGTGGCCTCGTCCAAAACTAATATCCGGGGATTGGCCAGTATAGCCCTAGCAAAGGATATAAGTTGCTTTTCACCAGTGGATAGCCTATTGCCGCCCTCCCCCACGTCCGAATTATAGCCGCCATCCATCTTCATAATAAATTCGTGGGCATTGACCAGCTTTGCAGCTTCAATGACCTCTTCATCGGAAGCCTCAAGCCTGCCGTAACGGATATTTTCGCTGATAGTTCCACTAAACAGATGGGGATCCTGAAGCACATAGCCTATATTTGATTGCAGCCATAGCTGCGATCTTTCACGGTAATCCACCCCATCTATCAGTATTCTCCCCTCTTGGGGCTCATAAAAGCGGCAAATAAGGTTTACTATGGTGCTTTTCCCCGACCCTGTCTCCCCTACCAGGGCAATGGTCTCGCCCCTTCCGACCTTAAGACTAAAGTTTTCCAGTACTTCTTCCCCGTCTTTATAAGAAAAGGATACATTTTGAAAGGATACATCCCCCTCAATCTCTTCCCAGTTGCTATGCTTTGGAGCAAATTCAGTGCCATACTTCTCTATTACCAAGGGGGAATCTTTTATGTCCGGCTGGGTATTTAGCATCGCCATAACCCTCTCTGCTGAAGCCTGGGCGTTTTGAAATTCTGCAAAGATCCTTGCCAGATCTCTTACAGGGTGAAAAAATTGTGCCGTGTAGGAAATAAAAGCCGACAAGGTACCAAACCCAACAACGCCTAAAACTACCCCCCTGCCCCCAGACCACAAGGCCAATGCCGTTCCTATGCTGGCCATCGTTGTTACTATGGGAAGGTAAATGGAGGAAAAAACTACTGCCCTAACCGCCGAGTGATACATCTTCCCTGTTAGAACACTAAATTCTTTTAAGTTCTCATCTTCTCGTACAAGGGTTTTGGTAGTTTTAGCCCCCATGATCCCCTCGTTAAAGGCCCCGGTTATTTTGGAGTTGGTCTTTCTGACCACCCTGTAGGCAGCCAATATGCGCTTTTGAAAATATAGGCTTATAACCGCCAAAAAAGGCACTACCGACAAGGTTATAAGGGTCAATTTCCAATTCATATAAAACATGGCAATAAGGCCACCTATCATCATGGTAAGTCCCCATGCGAGATCCACCATACTCCAAGCAATAGTCGCCCCTAGCCTTTCAATATCTGAGGTCATACGTGCCATAAGCCACCCTACCGAAGTCTTATCATAGTATGAAAATGAGAGTTCCTGAAGTTTTTTAAACCCCGCCTTTCTTATATCGTAGCCAAGATCCAATTCTACGGCCCCGGCAATATCAATAAAAAAGTATACATTGACCGCCTGAAAGACTACCAGCCCCAGAAAGACCCCTGCAAATCCCCATAACCCATTGATTCGACCCGTCTCGATAAAATTATCTATGGCATACTTGGTCATCAGGGGAAAAGCCACATCTACTGCCCCTACGCCTATCATAGCCAGTGCTAGGGTGATAAGCTTTTTCTTGTAGGGCTTTATATATTTTAACAGGCCTTTCCATAATCCGAAATCAATGGATTTGTTGTATTCCTGCTCTTTAAAAGCATCCATCTATATCACTTCTTTCCTATGCCTTGCTGCATTATCAGTTCCAATCCATTCGCCTAAGCAAGATTCTTTTCCAGTTCACCCTCCAGAGAATTCTGTATGGACCAGATGCGCCTATACAATCCTTCTTTGGACAGCAATTGTCTATGAGTTCCCCATTGCGCTATCTTCCCATCCTCCATGACCAGAATAATATCCGCTTGGGATATGGTGGTGATTCTGTGGGAGATAATAAAGGTAGTTATGCCTTTGCTGCGTTGTTCAAGGGCTTCCCTTATAGCGTTGTCAGTTTCAGTATCCACTGCGCTTAAGGAATCGTCAAAGATCAGTATAGAGCTATCAAGAATTAGGGTACGGGCTATGGCCACTCTTTGTTTCTGGCCTCCCGAAAGGGTTACGCCCCGCTCACCCACCATGGTATCGTATCCATCTTCGAATTCGGAGATCACATCGTGGACCGCCGCTATTCGTGACGCTTTGTATATTTGATCATCCCCTATGTCTTTCTTGGCCAGCGCTATATTGTCTTTTATAGATCTCGAAAACAGGAAAGGTTCCTGGAGCACAATACCTACTCTTTCCCTCAGCCACCTCTTATTGATATCCTTTAATTCTACACCGCCTATGGTAATAGACCCTCTCTGATAGTCATACAGTCTTTGGAGTAAGTGGACCAAGGAAGATTTTCCTGTACCGGTAGCCCCAAGAACTGCTACAGTCTGACCCCGTTTTACCTTAAAGGAAACATCCTTTAATACTGGTCGTCCTTCATCGTATTCGAAATAGACGTTCTTAAATTCGATATCCCTATCCATAGGGGGCTTTAGCCCCTCTTCATTCATATCCTCCAGTGGTTTTTCAATAATTTCTCTTATCCTGCCCAGGGAAACATGGGTTTTTCCCATATCTGTGAGTATCCTGCCCAGTTGCCTTACGGGCCACAAAAGCATATCTATATAACTTAAAAAGGTCAGGAGGATACCTAGGGATAATTCACCCATGGCTGCCCAATATACCCCGAATATCAACACCGCACTTTGCTGCACCATTGACAAGAGATCTGTTGACGACCAAAAAAGTGCCAACAGCCTATTCAAATGCTTCCATAGCTGTGTATATTCGGCATTGCTATCATCAAATTTTCCCGCCTCGTAGGCCTGCCTGCCAAAAGCCCTCACTACCCGTATACCGGTGAGATTTTCCTGCAGAACCGTAGACATTCTTCCCTCTGCTTCATCCGCCCCCTTAAAGGCCTTTCTTATCCTCCCATAGAATATAAAAGAGAATAAGAATATCAGGGGTACAACGGAAATAGACACCCAGGCCATCTTGACGCTCAATGAAAACATGGCTATCAAGGATACTACCAACATAGCCAGCGACCTTCCTATCTCTACCAACTGCATGGCTAAAAACCTTCTCACCGTCTCCACATCGGAAGTACAGCGCTGGATAAGGTCGCCTGTTTCCGCCTTTACAAGGTCTTCATAAGGAAGGTTTTGAAGATGATCATAGAGTTCATTTCTTACATTCCTGGCAATGTTCTCTGAGGCTTGAGCCGACCACTTGCCCCGGGTATATTGAAAATATCCGTTTACTATATTGAGTATAATAAGCACCAATCCGCACACCCAAAGGTTTTGTGCAAGGAGACTTTTGCCCCCCAGCATCTCAATAATATCCAAGGCCCTGGGATGAATATTGAATGGCTTGTTTCCTATAATTGAATCAATTGTAATACCAATAACCAATGGCGGTAACAGGGACACAACCGCTGATAAAATCATGCTTACTATGGCACCGCCGTATAGTATACGGTTTCCCTTTGTAATCTTCCATAGATAACCCCATCTGTTACCCTTCATTGCCCTCACTCCTTTTCAACTGCCCAACAAAAAACGCAGGCTTTTGGCCTGCGGTTTAAAACCCTTTTTATGTAAATACCAATCCAATAAAAAACCACAGGCATATTATATATTACCTATGGCCTCATCCGAAACGAATGGCTATCTAAAGAGCAGCCCCACTTCACCTTCCAAAGGCATAGGTAATCCATGATTATATAATTTTACATAGCTTATAACGGACTTATAAACATCCTTTATCCTGTCTACACCCGTAAATAATATATTGATCATGTCATACCCTCCTTTCCTTTGGTTTTGGCGCTCTTTAAAGCACAATTGTTATTATATACACAAAAATAGAATTAAGCAATAGGTTTTAAAAAATATTTCAGTTATATTCCAATACCTGACTATTATAGAAAAGGTATACATACTTTCCTATAACCTTTTTGCCAGTTATAGTCTCTAAAGCATAGGCATAATAATCAATCTGGGCCTGGTATCTGCCCCGTAAAGTATCAGTATTGATCCCGGGTTCTATATAATCCGTCTTATAGTCCAACAGAACAATCCCCCCCGGCTCCTCAAAATAGCAATCCATAACCCCTTGCATAATTATATTATCCCCTTGATAAGTCGGATCTGTCAGCTCGGGATATAACCTGGCTCCCGGGAGTTCGATAGTGAAGGGAATCTCCCTAAAAACTCTTTCTGCCTGTTGCATCCTAAGGCCCAGATCAGAACTTAGAAATCTTTCTATTCTGGGGATGTCTACTGCCTCTTTATGCTCAGGTACTATCAGCCTGGCTTTTGCCATATACTCTATCTGCTCTTCTATATCCTGTCGGGATTCTATCTTTTGAAGATCTAAATGCTGCATTACAAAATGTAGTAAACTGCCCCTCTGTGCGGAAGTCATTGTCTTGATCCCTTTGTCTAAAAAATCAGGTCTTGTAACCAAAGGCGGAATCTCAAAAGGCTCCGGGGCAGTATCTTCCGACAAACCCGCATCTAAATATCTCTTTATTCCCGTTACCGATACCTTTGCGGGCAATTTTACGGCTTCGTTATATGGGTATTCCCATTCCAACCTTTCGTATATTTCATTACTAATGGATATTCCATCCTCTTCCCCTATCTCCCATAAAAGATCAGATAATGCCACAGTATCTTCGGGCGCATCTATCCCTATTGTATCCGATCCGGCTAATACATCCACCTGCCATTTTGATTCGTCCTCTACTACATGGCCATGATCTGTGTCGATAGATTCCGCAAATTCCAGTAAAGTTCTTCCATGGGGGTGTCTCAAAAGCACCGGCCCTATCCAGTCCAAATACCTTCTGGCTCCCATAGTTATGCTCTCAGGCAGTTTGGTACCGTCGGCATCCAGTCCATGGATCCATTTATTTATATCAGCCTTAAGATTATTTACGGCACCGGTTATAATCAGTTTTTCCCTGGCCCTTGTAAGAGCCACATACAATATTCGCATCTCTTCTGAAAGGGTTTCCCTCACGGCTTTATACTTTAAGGCCTGTTTTGCCAAGGTAGTGCGGCGTATCCTTTTGTGATGATCTACATAATCAGGTCCCAAACCCAAATCGTGGTGGAAAAGTATGCTCTTTGAGGTATCCGTAAGGTTGAACCTTTTACCGCAACCTGATACAAATACTACAGGGAATTCCAATCCTTTGCTCTTGTGAATACTCATTATCCTTACCACGTTCTCATTTTCCCCCAGGATTTTTGCGCTGCCTAAATCCCCCCGCCCTGTTTTAAGCCTGTTGATATAATTAACGAAATTGAAAAGCCCCTTGTAGCTGGTTTCCTCGTATTGTCTCGCCCTTTCAAATAGTATCCTCAGGTTGGCCTGTCTTTGTGTACCTCCCGGCAGAGCGCCTACGCAGCTGTAGTAGCCTGTTTCCCCAAAAAGATACCAGATCAGCTCATCGGTGGAAAGGTATAAGGCCATATCCCGCCACTTGTTTAGTCTATTGGCAAATTCCCCTGCCTTTTTCGCTAAATCTCCATCCCCTTCATCGGCAGCTTTTAATAAAGCCTCATAGAAAGGAGCCTCCCGGTCAAACAGCCTTATATCGATAAGTTCTTCTGGGCTCCAGGATTCAATGGGGGATCTTAACACAGCCAGCAAAGGAATATCCTGAAGTGGGTTATCGATAATCTGAAGAAGGGAGATCATTGTCTGCACCTCTATGGTCTTGAAATATCCTGTGCCGCTGTCGGAATAGGTGGGAATCCCCTGGGCAGTTAACTCTTCCAAAAAAATGTCGGACCAATTAGCCACAGTCCTAAGCAAGATAACAATATCCCGGTACTCAATGTCTCGATACTCGTTCAGTCTCCTATCAAAAACTTTAGCGGCTTTGCCTGTATCGTCCATGCCAACCAGTTCTTTTATTCTTTGGGCTACGATTCGTGCCTCAGCCTGCATGATGCTCGGGGGCTCTGAAAGCAATCCGCCCCCGCTGTCTTCCCCATCCCCTTCATTATCAGTAATTACTTCATCATAATCTGGCTCTTGGATCTCACCTTCCGCAGCCGTTAGATTTATATCCTTCATATCTGCGAGATAACACTCTATCGGTGCCCCCCAGGATTGTTCCTCCCCTTCTCCCTTTTGAAATAAAGCTCCGGGATTTAAGGCCTCATCATCGTTATAGTCCAGTTCTCCCACGTTCTCGGACATTATCTGTCTGAATACGAAATTGACACCATGGATTATATTCTTTCTGCTTCTAAAATTCTTAAAGAGCTGAATTTTGCGATTCTTGCCTCCCGGGGAAGCAGAATAGGAGGTGTACTTTTCCATAAAAAGTTCCGGTCTGGATTGGCGAAAACGATAGATGCTTTGTTTTACATCCCCCACCATAAACATATTCGGGGCAGTGCTATCCTTTCTGGAAATCGTGGTAAGGATGACCTCCTGTACCAGATTGCTGTCTTGGTATTCGTCTACCAATACCTCTATATACTTTTCCCGAAGATCCAGGGCAACCTTTGATGGCCTTTTCTGTCCGTTCTCCCCTTCTTCCAGTAAAATCATCAGACACATATGCTCTAGATCGTTAAAATCCAATAGACCCCTTGCCTTCTTCTTTTCCTGGTATCTTTGCCCCAACTCCATAGCCAATCCTGTCAGGCATTTCATCATAGGGTAGAGAGCCCTGAGATCCTCTATTGTCTCCTCGGGGTCTGCTACAAATAATTCCTCCTGGATTTTTTTGATCTGCTTTTTTACATTATCCCGAATTTGCTTTACCTGGCCTTGTTTTTCCTTATCAACATCCTTTCCGCACCGAGACAGTCTTTCAAATTCCACCCGGGATATAGCCTGATTTATCTCCCCCCAGCCCTTATCGCAGCTATCAACAATATCGTTTATAGCCTTCTCTTCAGCTATAAAATTGACTAGGTATGGCTGGAGCCCGGGATCACTTTTTATAATCCTAATGGCTCTGCCCATATGATCGGCCATTCCCTCTGCCTCCAACCTTAGATGTCCTGTAAGCTCTTTGCCCCATGGGGTGTTTCCCAAGTCAGTACCCTTTGGAATATCAAAGTCCTCACTATGCTCATAGAGCCATTCTTCGGGCCAGGGATGACTTTGGACAAAATCATAAAGGCTCAAAACCATATCCTGGAGTCTTTGGTCGTCTCGGTTGGTGCTATAACTCTCCACCAGATCCAGAAAGGTTCCTTCTGCTCCATCCTCTTCTAAATACCTATCTTCAAATAGCTCTTCTAATGCCTCGAGCTTTAGGAGCAATCCCTCTGTTTCATTAGCTATCCGAAATACCGGATCTAAATCCAACTTCAAAAAATTACTTTTTATTACTTCGTGGCAAAAAGAATGAATGGTAGTAATATCAGCTCTGCCTAAAAGGGCTGTTTGGCGCTTCAGGATCTCGGATTCGGGATTCTGTTCCAGGGCTTGGGACAGGGCATCCCCTATTCTCTCTTTCATTTCCGTCGCAGCGGCGTTGGTAAAGGTAACCACCAGCAATCTGTCTATATCTACCGGATCCCTTTCGTCCGTAACTCTTTGGATAATCCTCTCTACCAATACAGCCGTCTTACCTGCCCCCGCAGCCGCAGCCACTAAGAAATTGCTGCCCTTTTCCTTTATGGCCTCCAATTGTTCCTTTGTCCACTTAACTTTACCGGCCATTTTCATCTTCGCCCCCCTTGATTCTTTCCCATACTTCCTTGTCTTTCATACTCCTAAGATATCTATACTGATTATCCGAAAACGTAGGGTCAAACTGACATACAGATGAGTAAGGACAATATCTACAGGCTGTCATTTTCTTATCTTTGAATGGGTTAATGGCTGCTCTGCCTTCCATCATCTCCCGAGCCATCCCGGCCAGCAATCTCTTACTGTACCTGCATAGGTCATCAAATTGTTCCATGGCGGCCGCTGAGGATTGGCTGCCCAAGGTTCCGTCCTTCTTTAATCTGACCGGAATAATATCGGACCAGTCCGATACCTCCCTATCCATTTCCTTTACCAAATTTACATCAGCCAGGATCAATCCATTCATCCTGAGGGCTTTCATTATAGCCTTTTCGACATCGTCCTGTTCCATAGGACCTGTAAGACGGATCATGGGGTCATCTATCCTAAAATACAGCACCCCGCCTGGGAGCAATTTGTCACCCAATACTTTTTCACCGCTATCCAGTACCGCCCCTAAGTATGTAATCAGCTGTATTTGCAAACCGTAATAGACGTCAGAGAGCTTAAAGGGCTTGCTTCCTGATTTGTAATCTATAATCCTTATGTAGGTACCCTCTTCCTTTTTAAGGGCGTCGACCCTGTCGATTCTGCCTACAAGCCGAATATTTTCCCCGGAAGGAAGTTCCAATACAATAGGCGGGAACATATCCTCACTGGATTCTCCAAAGGATACTTCATGACCAATGGGCGAAAACCCGCTTCTGGCTATATGTTCCCCTATAATCCAGACAGCCCTGGTAACTATCCTCTTTAGCCGGGTAATCTGGTACCTGTAGCGCCTGCTATTGGCAGTAAGCCAGCCCAGTTTTTCTTCTAACAAAATATCCACCAGTGATGAGACCTGTTCCTTACACCAATCCGGTTCAAGTTCCCCCCAGCCTATGCCTTCTTCCTTTATTTTAGTGGAGAACATATCAATAACGTCGTGCATAAAGCTGCCCAAGTCCGGCGGGCTTAGACTGTGAATCCTTCTTTCCTTTGCCCTTAAGCCATATCTTACGTAATATGAAAAGGGGCATGAGGCATATTGTTCCAGCCTGGATATGCTGGTATATACAGGCGAACCATAAAGCCTTTCCGCCTTCTCTGCCCCCAGCTTTTCAATCTGATTGGTATAAACCAACCATTCCTCTACTCTTTTGACCCTCTCCCCCCAGGAATCTTGGTTCTCATACCAGTCCCTTACATGTTTCCATGCCGGACTTATAGACTGGGCCCGGCTACCTTGCCTAGCCGCTGATATAAACTCGTTAAAGGTAGGTAAAGGTGCTGATATCATATCCAGCAAGGCATCCGTACTCTTTTCTGTAGCCAGGTTGCTATGTTCCGTTATACCGGGGAACAATTTTCTCAGCCGGGAAATAATAGTCGAGGGTCGCAAAGTCCCCCCCTCATGGTCGGCTATAGGATAGCTTATATACAATGAGCCTCCTGTAGTTGCCAGAGTAGAATAGACTATAAACTGCTCTTCAAAAGAACGGGTCCTGGTATCTGCAGCCAGTTCCACGCCCATAGAATGCAGGGTTAGTCTGTCTCTGTCAGACAATATCCCCTCAGCCGGCGGGTGGGGCGGAAATATTCCGTCATTTACTCCCAGAATGAACAGGGCCTTTATTTCATGACTTCTGGATCTGTCCGGAGTCCCCACCAGCACCTGATCGAGGGCAGGTGGAATTAGGCCTATCTTATGTTCACTAAATCCTATGGACAATACGTTCCTAAATCTTTCGATCCCCATACTTTCTTCGTCCATGGCCTCTACTGCCTGATCGAGGACTTCCATCACTATGTTCCATATTTGGCCATACTCATTAGCTAAAGCAAGAGCCCCTGTTTCCTTTAATGTTTCGATTCTATCTTCCATAAGCTGGGGAACCCTGATATCCCTTAAAAAATCATAGAGCGCAGTGCACATCTTCCGCACTGAAGTTCTACTCTTTGTTTTATTTCTAAATTCTATTAGAGGCTGGATAATATTCTGCCTTATCTTGTTAACCCTATCTATTATTAGTTTCTCTCTCTCCGTCATATCAGTAGAACTAAACCCCGAATCCGGCGGATAATCCCAGCCCTCTTCCTTCGTCCACTGGTTCCCCCTTATACCGTTGGCCAGTACATAGTTTTCTAAAACGTCTATATCCTCCCTGGCTATACCCGTCATCCCCGATTTGAGATACCTAAATACTGCTTCATAAGACCAATTATGCACAAAAATATCCATCATGGATAAGAGCATGATGATAAGGGGATGGCTGTCAATAGGCTTTTTACTATCTATAAAAAAGGGTATCCCATATTGGGGGAAGATAGCTGATATCAATCTTTCGTATTCTGCCAGGTTACCTGTTACCACTGCAATATCCCGAAACCTGATCCCCTTTTCCCTGCATAGGGAACGGATAGACCGTGCTGCATTCTCGATTTCCGAATAGATGTTTCCGGCTGTAAAAATTTCTATATCCCTTGTTTCTTTAGTGTATCTTTTATAGGGATAAGCAAATAAGTTTTCTTCCATATGGGCCAATTCCTGGCTTTCTCTATATCTAAATAATGGCCTTTCCTTAAGAGGCACTGGATTCACGACAACGATATCGTTTTTCCGAGCCAACTCGATAAGCTTTGAGGCTGTGTTTCGCACCGGAGCAAAAACATCATCATTTAAAAAAGCCGTATCATCCGACAAGTAATCAGTACAAAGACAGACATTTACCTGTTTTGCCTTCCTTAAAAGCCCCTCGATTACCCTGAATTCCTGGGGAGTGAAGCCGGAAAACTCGTCAAACCAGATTTCAGCCCCATCAAATTGGTTAGATTGCCCCAATAAATCCGCCATCAACGACAGCTCGTCATCTATATCTATATATCTCTCACGAATGGTTTCTTCAAATCTATAATATATTTCCCCTAATTCCTTTATCTTCTCTCTCAGCTGATCTTCCTCGATCTTTGTATGTAATCCCATTAGTATATCCGGAGTTATATTATACTTTTTTAGCTCGGTAATCAGTTCCGATACTATGCCTACAAATCCCGACTGTGCAGCTGCTCTTCCGAAATAGCTCAGGTCTTCCTTTAATTCTTCCAAAACACCATAGATAAGCATGGCTTTTCCTGGAGAACTGAGGTGTCGACCTACCGGACCTCCTGTCTCCCCAAATACCCGGTATGCCATACGCCGAAAACTTAAAACTTGGGCATCTATAGATCCTCCATTAGGCAGAGCCTTTAACAGATTCTTTTCCGCCTCCAGAGAATATTGCTCGGGAACCACTAAAATCAGTGGATCCCCGCCATGCCCTGCCGGCCGGTCATCCAGCCTTTTTCTGATTTCCTGCATACAATAATAACTCTTTCCGCTACCCGCTCTTCCGTATATCAGCCTTAAAGCCATTGGTGGAACCCCCTGTTTATTTTGGATAATTTTTATAGACCTATTCTATATGTTTTGCATTAAATAACGATTATGCTGCTTCTATGAAAATAGAATTGTTATCAGCTGCATAATTGTCATTTTATATTCGGATACTATAATGCAAAACACTTTCCTTAATTCATATGTTACGAATAATACATTATTTTTGTCCAAAATCAGATGGTTCTACTGATTTTGAAATGATAGATCTTTTTCGCAACATATATATCACCAAAATTATATATTTTCGAAATAAACTACCGTCCTCTATTTAATTGTACTACATTATCTAGTTTTCTTTAAGAGAGGGGAACAATTTTTTCCCAAGCCGCCAAAAAAGCGGATACACAAAATCTGTGCATCCGCCTTCTAATCCCAAGTCTCTATTAAATTATTCTAGTACATTATATGCTTTGCAAACACCATAACCCGCTAGGTTTATGTAATACAAAACATATGATTTTTTATGCTAATAGTTAGTTTACATCTGCTCCTAAAGGTCCTGCCAATTCTTCCAAGAAGAAAAGCTTGCCTGGCAGGGTAGGCATAAAGCTGGCAGGTACCCAGATGTCAGGTCCATACCTTAGGGCAACCCATAAAGACATTCCTTGCCACATCATACCGCGGCCTGGTGCTCCATCACAGCCACCAATAATATAATCTGACTGCAGGAACAATCCGGGACCTACAGTATTCGCGCGGGCAGGCACCATGGTTGTCCTGCTCTTAAAGCTGGTTATTGCGTTCTGTTCGATCGTGAAAGGGTGTAATTTTGCAGCTACCCTATGGGTCGCACTCTTCCATTCCTCTACACTGTCATAATCTAGGGCAAAATGAGGTTCCCAGAAAGCTATGTGAAAGGCTCTGCCTATACCAAATATGGTAACCAATTTTGCACCTTCAGCCTTTAATGCCTCAATTTTAGGTCCATATGTGGGCAGGTTTTCTTTTGTAGCAAAATTTCTCTGATCTTCAGGGACTGTCAAATCACCAAGGGGGCCGTAAAATATGGTTTCCATAGTATTTTGAAATGCCCCGGGATCGTCTGGTGCCAGGGTGTTCCCCTCAGCGTCTCCCCACTCGTCCATATTAAAGCCGTATACATGGGAGCAGTCAATGTTCCATTGTTTCAGGAAAAATACTGCCCACCTGTACATGCCTACAGGGCCTACAGGTAAAATCAGTACAAGTTTTCTGCCGTCTTCTTTGGTTTCCCTTATCTGCATCGCAATTTCATGACCCATCATGGTATCAAAGTCAGATAAAGAAGCGCAGCTAATCGGTGTAAAGTCTTTGTTCCAGAATGATTGCCTTTCCGTTATCTCCTCCGGGGAATGGGAACAGCATTCGTCGATCTTTTCCAGATCCCATCCTTCGGGGAAATAATTTTCCAGCATGGAGCCTTTGATAGTGGTCAACAAATTCATGAAACATTCCTCCTATATCTTTTATGTTATAATAACCAAGCCTAGACCCATAATATAATCTTACTTGGTTTATTTCATGGATAGTTTCCTTAATCAATGTTTATTTTCATTATTTACTATTCATATAATAACCAAGCCTAGACCCATAATATAATCTTACTTGGTTTATTTCATGGATAGTTTCCTTAATCAATGTTTATTTTCATTATTTGCTATCCATATAATAACCAAGCCTCAAATAATTCTCTTTAGGCCCGGTTGTTTAGTCAAACCATTTACCTATGTAGGGGTAGCTTTTGCTTTTCCATTTTTTCGTATAGTTCTTTTATAACGGAAATATCAGCCATGCCGTCAGTAGCGTTTACATGAGACAAGCATTGCGCTGCAGAACTTACAGCGATTTCCAAAGCCCTTTGAGTGTTCCATTCGTTATACAAGCTGTATAGCACCCCGGAGCAAAAGGCATCTCCTGCTCCAACAGTCCCTTTAATATATCCATCTGGCAGTTCCAAGGAAGGTTGAACATAATAGCTGCCATCGGCCTCCATAGCGAAACCACCCTCAGGGGCATGAATTACCGCCAGGTCATTGACACCCATCTCTAATAGCTTGCTGCACATAGCCCTCATATTCTCAACTATCAGCATTCCTGCTCCGTCTCTGTCAGGTATGCCTGTTGTCAGGGAGGCTTCAAATTCGTTTACTATGAAATAATTACAATGCTTTAAGCTATGAGGTACGATACTGGAAAATCTATCGCTACTCTCACTAACTGCGTCTAAAGAAGTCTTGATACCATGTTTCTGAGCCATGGCCAAAACCCTTGCCATCCTTGTCCCATATTCCTTATCCTCACTATCTAAGGTATCTAGGAGAAGAGCATACCCTAAATGGAGAATCTTTGCATCAATCTTTTCAAATTCGAAATGTTCAACATCTAAAAGGCTGTTTGCGCCCCTGTAATGGAAAAAGGTACGATGCCCTGTGGACTCCACATTAATAACATCTGTAAAGGATGTGGCTGTAGTAGGATCTCTTTTGATACCCCGGGTATCTATGCCATTCCCTTTAAGAAGGTCTATAACATAATCCCCATCTTCATCACTGCCCACCACACCAATGACCTGAATAGGCAGGGAGCTATCCATCTTTGATAAGTCGATACTCACATTGGTAGGGGCTCCCCCACCAGATTTGCCTAAAGACAGAATGGTCGATAGATATCCTTCTTCTGGATAACAATCGGTGGTTTTAATAGAATCAACGATCAGATTGCCGGCTGCGGCTATGCCCTGTCTCATAACTATACAACCCCTCCTGTAAAATAAAATTGTAATTGCTTTAATGGTTTGTACATCCAAGTTAATTCTAGCATATACTAGTTATCAGGTCAAAAAAAACTGCAATCAAAAATCAATAATAATTTTCTTGTCATTGGATCTGTATGCCGCCTCTACAATCCTCTGGATCCGGAGTCCGTCTGATGCCGGTGCCTCTAAGGGATTCCCTTTTAATATTGAATCCGAAAAGCTCTCAATCTCCCTGGTAAAGGTGTTGCCAAATTCTACATCGTCATAGGCATTTGAGCTGACAGTATCCTTTGTCTCCTGAGCCGCATCATAACCCCCTACTTCTTCAAGGAAGATAGAATCCAAGGTGCCCCCATCGTCCTGTCCCACTACATTATCCCCAACAAGTCTGCCTCTTGTACCGAAAAGCTCCAGCCTCCACTTTGAGGCATCATCTGGGATATTGAAATTGGTTTGGACTACACATTGAGCCCCGTTTTCTAAACGCAGCAGGACAGTTGACGAATCCTCCACCTCATAATTAAAGGTTAGGGTGTCATGAAAAGCGGCTATCTGTTTCACCCTGCTGCCAGTGATATATTCAAAGAGATCTATACAATGAACACCCATATCCATCAGGGATCCACCGCCACCCGTAGCCTTAGTTTGCCTCCAGCTACCAGGAATATCAGGATACCAGCAAGAAAACCGTGCATAGCCAGAGACTATATCCCCTATCAGACCCTCTT
>JAAYSJ010000154.1 GCA_012518395.1 Clostridiales bacterium | reverse complement strand
CATTTTGTATTGAAGATAATACGGAACCTCTATAGCTTTTTGAACTTAAGAGCTTACTCTGGTACATATTTTTCTCTGCTCTCTTAATTACATCGTGCCATTTCTCCGTATTATTCAATCTACTGGCATAACCTAAGGAGACACTTATGATCATGCCGGTTGAATCCTTTTCGGCACAGGCCTTTTTTATTCTTTCACAGATGATTTGTGCTTGTTCCTCTGTGGTTCTGGGTAAAAGAATAGCAAATTCGTCTCCTGCCCATCTGGATACTATATCGGAATACCGACAGGATTTTTTCATAATGTCCGCCAGTCTCATCAATACCTGATCACCCGTCTGATAACCAAAGACATCGTTTATAAGCTTTAAACCATCCAGATCACCCAGAATAAGGGTTATAGGGAACTGTTCTTCTTTTTCAAATTGCTTTAGTTTGTTTGTAAAATATGCCCTATTGTAAACCCCGGTCAACGAATCCCGATAACTTAAAAATTCTATTTCCTTCTCTTTTTCCCTTATATCTGTAACATCACGGAAGACCAGTACGACACCGAGAATTTCCCCCACTAAATCTTTTATAGGAGCTGCACTGTCGACAATTACCCTTTCCTGACCATCCTTTGCTCTTAATATGGTATGATTAGCAAGCCCAACTATTTTACCACTTCGCAATACTTTTTTCACCGGATCTTCACAGGGTTTTCTGGTAAATTCGTTAAAAATGTCAAAGATCTCAGATAAGGGATAACCCCTGGCATCGGCTTGTTTCCAGCCTGTGAGTTCCTCGGCTACGGTGTTTACCATCTCTACCCTGCCATCCTTGTCTGTAGTGATCACCCCATCACCTATAGAATATAGGGTCACTTCCAACTTCTTTTTTTCTGCCTGCAGGTCTTTCTCCGCCTGTTTTTGTTCCGTTATATCAGAATAGACTGCGACTATCTGGCCGCCGGGAAGTTTGAAAATAGTATTCTCAAATCACCTTTGCTCATTATAATCTTCGTAAACCGTTTCGGGATAGCGAAGGGGCTCTCCTGTTTTCAATACTTTTTGGAAGGCCCCGATTATGCCAAAATTGTCAACGCCAGGCCTGACCTCACCCAGAGGTTTGCCCAGGACATCTTTCTTATGCCATTTTTCTATCTTCAGGCTGGCAGGATTAACATCCTGAATTATATAATCGTAACTGGATGCACCTTTATTTTTAACTTCATAGATGATAATGGCGTTGGGAGAATTGTCAAAAAGTAATTGAACATGGGTTTTAGGATCCATCTACACATCCTCCTTGTACTTTTTGAGTCAAAATTAGACCAGCATTGCGATGGATATGGAAAGTATTTTAGAGACAAATGCCATAATTCGACCTAAATATGTTTATAAACCCATAATACAACAATAAACTGGAATATTCAAACCTTTTTCATAAAAAATGTTTGGGTGGCGGGAACGTGGGCAGCGGGGACGGGTCCCTTAATCATTTGAACAGCAGGGACAGATCCCCTAATCATTTTGTGTAGGTAGCATGGATGGCTTCCTTATAAATAGCCATAATGAAAAAATTATTCTAAATGTGAATGATCATTATATATACTCAATCTAAATCTATTGGATTCTCTATTATATTCAATCAAACTGATGCCGCAATTTTCAATCAGGCCAAAAGAAAATCGTCTTGAAAAGTCTATTCCCAGCGTTCCGCAGATAATGGACTTTATCAGACCACCATGGGCTACTAAGGCTACATCATCTAAATCAGTAGATATTACTTCGTCGATCACTTTTCTAGCCCTAATCCACCCATCTTCGATAGATTCACCATCAGGCGGGAACCTTAAATCCTTTGTATATTGGCGATATTCCTTGATAAATTCGGGGTGTTGTTCCTCCAGATAACCCCAGCCCTTTACCTCTGCAGCTCCCATGTGGATTTCACGCAATTCTTTTCTGATCATGATTTCCAGCCCTAAGTGCCTGTTCATAATTTCTGCGGTTTGTATCGCCCTTTTCATGGGACTGCTATATATTCTTTGAATATTATATTTTGTAAGCCTTTGGCCCAGAAGATCCGCTTGGATAACACCTTTTTCAGTAAGTTCCAAAAGTCCATGGTTTTTGTGATCATGCATTTTATCACCATGGCGAATAAGATAGATATTCATTGATTTTCCCCCTGTCTCCCTTCTTCGTCCTTTTATATTCCATATCAATGAAAAACAACTTTATATTAAATGATAGCATAAAATAAGGGCTTTTGCCAAAAAAAACAGACCCTTGGGAGAACAGTCGAGGTGTATTGGTGGCAAATAAATATATTATTATACATCGTATAACATTGTTATGTCAATATCAAATTTGGATTTTTTTGAACTTTATGCTATAATAATATTGACTGTAATCCAAAAATAAACAAGATAATGATTTCGCTGCATATCATTATCCAAAAATGAGGTGAAGAGAAAGTGGATTTAGTTAATAAAAAAGTAATCCATGATAGGTTTGGCGAAGGCAACGTGGTCAACTATGACGACTCCTACGTCAATATAAATTTTAAATCCGGCACTAAAAAGTTTGTTTTTCCTGATGCCTTTGGGCAATATGTCAAATTGATAGATAAACGAATGGCCACCTTAATCGGCAAAAAGGTGCAAAAAAGACAAGAGGAACGGGAGAAGGAAGAATTAGAGTTAGAGGCCGAAAGGGCATTGGAGCAAAGACGACGATATATCCTAAGGCACGAAAAGCGTATGAGAGCCCGAAAGATTCATCCAAAGCTGCAATCCGTCTTCTGGTGTGAAGCCCGGGAAGTGGAGGAAGTCTTTACAGAATGGAAGATATTTATCGGCAGATCGAAGACCGGACAAAAGAAAGGACAGCCGAGGAAGCTGCCCCGAATGTCCCCAAACAGCGCATGCCTTTTAACTAAAAGAGAGCCTGATATGAAAGAAAAAAACAGGCAGATCTTGGGTATGTTCATGGCAGACGCCACCTTTAACGGAAGACAACGCGAAGATGGGTATATTCCATCCCACCCGAAATATAGACTCCGTCTATCGGCTGAAGAATCCGAAAAGATGCTTTTTTGGAACTATTATATCAATAAGGGATTCCCCAATAATATGACATGGAATTCCGGGCGACAAAGATATTTCGATAATATATGGATGGCCCAAATCCTGAGGGATATTATCTCCCTAAGGGCAGATTCTGAGGGCTTGGAAGATGCCCAGAACTTTTTCGAGTACTTTTGCAGGATAAACCGAATAGACCCGGAAACATTACCTGAGCCTAAGGGTGCTCTTAAACGCAATTAGCCTTTCTTAGTTGTTATCTTTACCCTTTGCTTTTCCTATGAGCCAGAGTGCCATATCCCGCATAGTGTCGCCTAATTTCCTGGTTTTATAGCCCAATTCCCGGGTGGCCTTTTCATGGGAGAACAAAGAATTCTCGGAAAGGACCATAAGGGAATAGCCGGTAAGCACCGGGGTTTTTCTAGCAAGGCTGTAATAAAGCTCTGCGAAGGGTGCCGCAATCTTGGCCATAAATAAGGGCAGATAGACCTTTAGGGGTTTTAACCCGGCTTTCCCGGTGAAGGTATCAAAGAACTCCTTTAAGCTGATAAAACGGTTGGATAGAATATAGCATTCACCTTTTTTGCCCCTTTGGGCAGCCCGCAATATTCCGTCTGCCACGTCTCTTACATCAACAAAATCGTAACCCCCATGGATAGCAACGCGGAAACGGCCACGAACAAGATTCTTGAGCATACTGAGGATATTACCCTTACCCTGAGCGTTTGGACCAATTATCCCGGAAGGGTGCACTACAACAGCATCCAGTCCGTCCTTTGCAGCATCTAATACGAGCTGGGTAGCTTCAGCCTTTGTTTTTGCATATTGCCCTGTTACTTTATCAGGATCAAAGGAAGATATCTCATCCATGATTTGACCCTTGGGAAGCAAGGGAATAGCATGCACCGAGCTGACATGAACTAACCGCTCTACCCCATGTTCCTTACAAACATCTATTACGTTTTTTGTACCCCCTACATTCACTTCGTGGATAAAGGGGTTTTTCTTTTGTGTTATACTAATGATTCCGGCACAGTGTATAAAGGTATAGGATGTATCCCCAGACCCGGAAAAAAGGGGTTCCAAAGAGCCCCTATTTCTTACATCCCCTTCGAAAAGTAGCAAGTTAGGATCTGCGCCGATAAAATCCGGCATCTTCTCCCCCTCAAGCAGAAAGGCATGAACCCTTTCCCCGCGCTTTAATAATGCTTTGACAATGTGGCTGCCCAAATGCCCTGCAGCCCCTGTAACGATATATGTCATATTGTTCATGTAATCCCCTTTCAAAGATAATGATTCCGATATATTAATTATGATCATCACCCATAAAATTAGCTGGGTTATATAGAATATCCGACTTTATAGGTATTGTATTTTTGATCCCACCCTATTATAATAACATTGTGTATAATAAGCAACAGACAGTTCGTTATCTTTTGTCTGTTTATTATCAGTCCCGGGTTACCTGTATCGTTATGATATGAATTTATCTGTATTTTTGTTAAAGGAGGATATCATGACAGAAAAGGAAAGAAAGATCGATCGCAGGGTGCAATATACCAAAATGGTTCTGAAGCAGAGCCTTTTAGAACTTATGGAAAAGAAACCTATAGGTAAAATCACTGTTACCGAGATCTGTCGTCTTGCCGATATCAACCGCAATACCTTCTATGCCCATTATAGTGATCCCTTTGACCTGCTTTCCCAGATTCAGGACGGGCTATTTTTAAAAATAAAAAATTCCGTAGGCAAGTTACATAAGAAACAAACGGTTTTGGGACTATTGGAAGAAATCTGTGAGGCCATAGCCGACAATAGGGAGCTTTGCAAAATTATCATTTCGGAACACGGGGATAAGGCTTTCCTTCAGCGGGTTCTATACATCGCCTATGATGAGAGTATGTCCGACTGGACCGAAAGCAAGACAGATCCCGATTATGAGAAATTGGAGCTTTTATATGCTTTCATAGCCAATGGCAGCATAGCCGTTATCGAGACATGGTTGGGAAACGATATGGCTCAGTCCCCGGCTGAAATAGCCCGCTTTCTAGAGGAAGTAACTAATAGCGGCATCGGGGCTTTTGTCTAAGAGGATTCAATTCGTTACTAGCCCTTTATATGGTTCCACTGCAATAATCTATTCATATAATGAAAATGAACTTGTTATATGAAAATACTTTTTACAGCATATGCAAAATGGAATAGAATATATATGTTGCAAAAAACTTGTCATCCCAAAATCAGTAAAGCCGTCTGGTTTTGAATAAATGTGAGGAGGCACGAGCGTGAACAAGACATCCAACAAGACATCCAAATGGAATGCACTTTTATTTATCTATCTTTTTATGTTAGTTTTCGTAATAGTTTTTCAGGGTGTACCGCCGCTATTTGGCTTTATCGTATCGGCATTGAATATTTCCCACGCCCAAGCAGGAGCCCTTATGAGCCTTTTCGCCCTGCCGGGAATCTTTATCTCGATCCCTGGGGGTATATTAGCTGATATTCACGGTTCAAAAAAGGTGGGCGTGGCGTCTGTGGGGATTACCTTTATAGGTTCCCTGATATCAGGCCTGGCGTACAGTTTCCCTGTGCTGCTTACCGGCCGAATCATCGCCGGTATAGGTGCACTTACCATATCTATTGTAGCCCCCCAGGTATTATCCCAACGGTTTGAGAAAAAAGACTTGGGAATAGCCATGGGTATCTTCCATACTACCATGCCTTTGGGTACCATCCTTACCTTGAACCTTTATGGCCGATTGGCTACATCCTGGGGCTGGAAAATGCCCATATTTCTATCTACGGCATATGTCTTGGCGATTTTGGTTCTTTTGTGGTTCAAGTTTCCCAGTGTACCTGTACATAATGAAGAAAACACAAAGCATCAACCAGCAAAGAACCTTTTTTCTATAAGAGGTGCTGGCCTGCCTGTATGGCTGGTATCAATAATTTGGATGGTATACAATGCTTCCTCCATATCCTATCTGACCTTTGCCGGGGATTATTTTGTATCTATTGGCTATGATGTAAACTATGCCGCTTTTTTGACCAGCCTGTTTATGGTTGGGGGATTTGTTTTCAGCCCTATTGCAGGATTTCTCATTGATAAGCTGGGCGGGGAAGAATATTTTATTGCCGGGGGCAGTGTTATCCTGACTGCCATATT
>JAAYSJ010000015.1 GCA_012518395.1 Clostridiales bacterium | reverse complement strand
TTTCGTCAATATAATATAGTATGCATGACATTTTACAATATCATATATTGTATGTCAATTAAAATGGGGGTTCTATTGTTGTGTGCATTATACTTGGAAATATACAATATTGTGTATAAGGCGGTGGTTATAATCGATGGATGCAAAGTTTCTCTCTGAACGGATAGCAAAACTCCGTATCATAAAAAACGTTTCTGCCAGGGACATGAGTCTCTCACTTGGGCAGAATGAAAATTATATAAATCATATTGAGAATGGTAAAGCATTACCATCTATGGTTATGTTCTTTCATATATGCGAATATTTTGGTATTACCCCAAAAGAATTTTTCGATGAAGAAATTATCAATCCTTATTTAATTAACAAAGTAACGGAGGATTTGAATGCTCTGAACGAAAGACAAATAGTCAATATACATGAAATTATTAAGGATCTCAAGAAATAGAAAATTCTTGAGAGCCTTATGACCACACATATGTTCTTCTCCATCAGAATGGTCAAGGAACCCGTCCCCAGTGGTCGTCACCCAGTGGTCACACGAATCTGAGGAGGCCAAGGATCAAAAGATGCAGGGGATAAAAGACATAGAATATCCACCGGATCCACCTGTGTTTTTCAGCATACCCCCGCTCTTCATTATAGCTGTGGAGGAGGGGTATTACCAGAAATACACCCAGCTGGAACAAGCTCCCCCAATGGACAGCCCCGGCATTGGTTTGTAAGGTAAAGATTACCACAAATAATGACACTATGCCAAACCCCAGCATTTGCTCTCGAAACCGTCCATGGTAAATACCGAATATCAATATCCATAACACTGCAAAAAGGCTCCAATCCCCGGGGATAGAGGCTATGAATATCAATATTATTAAGACCCATTTCACATATTCCTTAAGCTTTCGGCTATTCCATACGATCAAAGCCAGAAGACCCAGAAAAAGGGTATATATAACCCCTGTTTGCTGTGCTAATCTTATACCATTATCAAAATAATGTGGAAGCCCCCCTGTCTCAAAATAGACAAAGGGGGCATGGGAAATCAGGGCGAATACTCCCAGCCTAATGGCATATCTTTTTACATCCCGGGTGTGGTGGTATCCCTCGGCAATAAAGTAACACATTATCGGCGCCGTAAGTCTCCCTATAATATGCATTGCTTGACCTAAAAAACTTGTCCAGGGGACAAAAGCCCATGCAACGTGATCAATCAGCATCGCCAAGATAGCAATTATCTTTAGTGTATTTGCCGAGATACCTCCACCGGTTTTTATCTGGGAATTATCTTCAGTATTCATTGACCCCGCTCACCTCATCAGCTTTACCAGCTTGCCAAATACCTTTTCATTATCTCTTATTTTGTTTTCATTGCCAAGAACACATAGATACTCCTGAGCCATAGCATCCTTTAAAAGGGGTGCAAAGGATTTAACGGTATCCGTATCTGTAGACAAGACCTTATCCCTTATTTCCTGGATATCCTCTTGGGCGGTTCCAATAATATACCTTCTGGTCTGAAGTCTGCCCATGCCCAAGGGGGTCATAGCCGGATCTAAACGGGCTATGGTTCCTATAATAAACCGTGTAAGCTCGGCTTCATTCAAAGACAATCCACTAATATAATCCGGGATATTATCATATACAGCTAGTGTTTCTGTAAGGTTAGGATCCCTATAGGACCACAGAGCCAGAAGTCCGGATCGATCAATAGAAATGCCTACCCCATAGGCTCCGCCCTGGGCTCTTACCCTATTATGGAGGTAGTCCCCGTTGAGTATTGTAGCCAGTACCCTCATGCTGCCATGGTAATCATAGCCCAGCTTTTTAAAATCATATCCTTTGGCCACATATTGGACATTATAATTGGCAAGAATTCCTTCGTTTTCTTTTCTTTCGGTAAAGCCATATTCTACCGGGAAAAACTTTTGAGTACTGAGCCTTTCGGTTAAGATGTTCAAATTATCTCTTACTATAGAAAGATCCTCTCTATCGCCGGTAAAGGCTATAACTAAATTGTTGACATTGAATACTCTATCATATACATATTTTAAATTGGATATTATCTCTTCTTTTTTATCATCAAAATCTTTTATTAAATCCGTGACAAACCAATAGAAATCCAATCCCCTTATCTTCTCTCTATAGGAACCGGAACGTGAGAAATAGGAGCTGACTCGTCCTGATACGACAGAATTCCCGCTACGGGATATTCCCATCTCCATTCTTGATTTGGCTTGTAATAGGATCTCTTTAATTCTGCCGGGATCCTCCAGTTTTGTATCAAAGCTTATTTCGGCCATAAGTTCTAATAAGGTTTTAATATTATCTCCGATCGCTTTACCGCTGATTGTGAACTTGGGCATAAACTCCTGGTCCCCATTTTCTGTGGTAAAGGCATCTACGCCAAAGTTGATTCCCCCGGTGTTGGCAAATATACTGTTAGATAATTCCCCGTAGGTCTTAAATTTTGTATCCATTTTACTTAACAGATCCGCCAGCAATGCCATATATGGTATATATTCTTCCTCAATCATGGAATTGTCGAAATACAGATCCAGATAAGCTATACCCTGGGTGAAAATATCATGGAATAGGAGTGTAGCGCTCCCTTCTTTCATTATTTCCTGAGAAATAATAGGGGATTTTGGATCTACATCCTCTATCTGGAGCTTTGGTATGGTAGCTTTTGCCTCCTCTGTATCGTCGGCGGATTGCATATTCTTAAGCTTCTCATTATCCTTAATAAGCCTCCTCAATTCCCTTTGGTCAAGCCCTGATTTAAGAGCAGCCAGTTTTTCTTTTACACCTTTTTCTTTCCCTTCGGCCAGACCCTGCTTTGGTTCTATTATTGTTAGGGAACTGTGGTTATTCTCTAAAAGTTTTTCTGTTATATATTCTTCAAAAAAGTTGGTCTGAATTTTTGCCCTTAAATCCTCTATTACATTGCTGTATTTTAAATATTCAATGGGATCTTTATCATAGAGCCAGCCGTCCATAGCCAGTATCTTGTATACTATGCCCCTTGTTGCAAACCCTTCACATTCTCTTAACCTGTATTCCACTACATTGATGGATGCTTTTATAAGTTCCTTATCGATACCTTCGGCAACCAATTTTTGAAGTGTATTAAATATCACATCTTTAAACTCTTCTTTTTTGTCGGGAGAAGTATTTTTAGAGACGATCCCCAGATATTGCTGAAGGCCATCAGAGGACATGGCGAATATATCCTCACCTAGTCCTGCCTCTAACAGGGCCTTTTTTAACGGTGCTGCCTCGGAATCTATAAGTATCTGGGACATTATATCCCCCATAAGGGAGGATTTCAGATCGGAATTATCCCCTAAGACAAAGTTCAGACTTAAATATGTTTTGTCCTCACTACTGTCATCCATAGAGATATTATAATAATCCGTCAATTCCGCCCTTTGGTCAAAAGGTTCCTGCCTGGTAATTTGGGAATCTACCTCGATCTTTTCAAAATGGGAAAGGTAGTTCTTATCAATATAGGCCAGCTGCTCGTCCATATTTCCGTTCCCATATAGGAAGATGTAGCTGTTAGCGGGGTGGTAGAGCTTTTTATGAAATCCCAGAAAAGCTTCCCGGGTCAATTCCGGTATATGATCCGGATCCCCGCCTGAGGAAAACCTGTAGCAGGTATCGGGGAACAGGGATTTGGATATTGCCTGATATAAAATAGTTTCGGGGGCAGAGTATGCACCCTTCATCTCATTGTAGACCACACCTTTGTAGGTGATTTCATCTTCTTCATTAAATATTTCATGATGCCAACCTTCCTGCATGAATATTTCCGGCACCTCATAAATCTTGGGATAAAGCACCGCATCCAGGTAGACATCCATTAAGTTGTAGAAGTCCTTTTCATTTCTGCTGGCAATCGGGTATAGAGTCTTATCACTGAAGGTCATGGCGTTTAAAAAGGTTTGCAATGACCCCTTAATCATATCCATGAATGGTTCCTTGGTGGTATATTTTCTGGAACCTGAGAGTACACAGTGTTCTAAAATATGGGGCACCCCTGTGTCGTCTGTGGGGGGTGTACGAAATCCGATAGAAAAAACCTTATTGTCGTCCTCGTTTGCTAAATGCAGGAGCCTTGCCCCGGATTTCTCGTGAAGAAATAGCCTTCCTGTTGATTGCAGCTCATCGATTTGACTTTCTTTAATCAATTTAAACCCATGATAGGTTCTATTTATTTCTGACATTATATGCCTCCTCTTAGAATAAAAGATATTTTCGACTACAAAATCTCTATTATATATGGTTCCCAATTGCGGGTTCCACATAAAATGACATTAATCCGTTCTAAATAATATTCAACATTATCTTTACAAACCCTTCTACACGGTATCATATTTTTCAAACAGGTAACAGGAAAACGAACACAGGGGGACGAACACAGGGGGACGGTTCTTCTGTGTTGTGCTTATTTATATTATCGTTTCTATTGTCTGGACAATTGCCAATTGCCACTAGATTGTTATAACAGGACTGTTATAATAAGAAGAGTAGCAATTGATATATGATTACATTGGAACGAATCGGCGTTGCAATGGGAAATGAATTTGTGTCTTAGAAACGGGGAATTGGAATAAACCATTTTACTAAAGATGCAGGATTCATTATAAAATATTGTTACTGCAGCACAATCATATATAGGTTAGATTAAAAATAGGATAAGGTGTTTTTATGAAGGATAGAATAGGCAGCGACAGAAAAAAGGGATTAAAGTTGGGGGTTTATATAATCATATTTGCCATTATATTATTATTTGCATCTACTGTGGGTATAAACGCATTCATGAAATCTTCTGTGAAAGACAGAATTGTTACTGCGGAAGAGGCAGCTGCCATAGATGCCGACTGCATCCTGGTTTTAGGCGCAGGTGTTTGGGAAGGCAATAGACCCAGCTATCTTTTAGAGGATAGGCTGTTGCGGGGGATCGAATTATATGAAAACGGTGTTTCGGACAGGCTTTTAACGAGCGGAGATCACGGTACAAAAGGATATGACGAAGTAAATGTCATGAAATCCTACGCTATTGAAAAAGGTGTTCCCTCGGAGCATATCTTTATGGATCATGCAGGTTTTGCTACCTATGATAGTATGTATCGGGCAAAGGATGTCTTTATGGCCGATAAGGTAATCATAGTCACCCAGGAATATCATCTCTACCGGGCATTATATATTGGCGAAAAATTGGGGCTGGAATCCTATGGGGTTACTTCAGATCTAAGACCCTATGCTAATCAATGGTATATGGATATAAGAGAAGTGCTGGCCAGGGTAAAGGATTTCTTCAAGGCAATTATTAAGCCGGAGCCTGCCTATTTGGGTGAATCTATGCCGGTTAGTGGAGATGGGGATATGACTAATGATTGGTGAATAGACAAAATGCCTGACGGTCAGGACTTGTTCTGTACTAGAGTTGAACTAGTAATATTCAGGCTTGAATGATAGACAAATCATGATACAATATGAGTATGTAAATAAAATAGAAAGTGGTGATATCATGGAATCAAACATTAGGCCGTCAGCAGATTTAAGAAATAAATATAATGAAATATCTAAGCAATGCAGGGAAACTAGGGAGGCTGTTATTATTACCGTAAATGGTCGTGGTGACACAGCAGTCCTTGGCCTACAAGATTACAAGCAAATGAAAGCCGAATTAGAACTGCTTCGAACCCTTGCAGAGGCGGAAGACGATATCCAAAACGGAAGAGTAGGTTCCATGAAGGAATCTTTGGATATACTGCGCGAATCTTTGATAAATCGGAAGAATGAAAATGTATGAGATCATTAGGGCAGACAAAGCAGAGGATCAACTAAGGGATATAATCTATTATATTGCGGATGATTCAGGCAGTATTGATACTGCCCTTAAACATTTGGATAAAATTGAAGAAGCCATTAATCGTTTAAAAGAATTTCCTAACTCGGGGAGCATACCTAGATATTCTATTTTGAAAAAGCAAGGTTATAGAGTGGTCATAGTAGAAAAACATCTTATCTTTTATAAAGCAAATAAGAAAAACAAAACAGTAATTATATATGCAATAGTTGATGGAAGAGGAGAATATATAAATTTAATATAGTAAGGCTCCAACAATCTAACACCCTACAGAAATTATCCTCAGGGTATTTTGTATATTTATTATTACTCTATCACTAATGAAGGTTATTTATTTAATGATTAGGGTTTCAACAAAATAAAGTATGATAAAATTGAATAGTGTCACATGATAAATCAGCGTTGGGGGTTTGATTCTATGAAGTTGCCTAAGGTTTTGGATAACAAAAAATATAGGGTCGTAGATGAATTAAGGGAAGAACTAAACAAAGGTACAAAACTATCAATTATATCAGCTTATTTTACAATCTATGCTTATGCAGAACTAAAAAAAGAGCTAAGCAAGATAGAGCAGATGAGGTTCATTTTCACGGAGCCTACTTTTGTACACAAGGACACTGAACTTATTAGGGAATATTATATAGAACGCAACCCCGAAAAAAAGATGTCCGGCAATGAATTTGAAATAAAGCTGAGAAACGAAATGAAGCAGGCTTCCATAGCCAAGGAATGTGCCCAGTGGCTACAAGATAAGGCGGAAATTAAATCTTTGAAGCAGGCGAATCCGGCCCAACCAAGACTTGTTTACATAGAAAACCCTGAGGATAATATTTCAATAAATGGGACAGTTGACTTTACCTCAGATGGCCTGGGCATAACACCTTCCAACAGAATAGATAGCAATATGTGTTTATACGGCAAAGACTATACAATAAGTTTTTTGCAATCTTTTAATGAATTATGGGGGGATGATACAGCTGTTCAGGACGTAAAGGATAAGGTTCTTGAACAGATGAGAATCCTCTACAAGGAGAATACCCCTGAGTTCATATACTTTGTTACCCTTTATAACATATTTAATGCCTACCTTGATGAGTTAACGGAAGATAACATTGTTAAAAGCCGCACCGGATTTAAGGAAACCCTAATCTGGGACAAGCTTTATAAATTTCAGAAAGATGGCGTTATGGGGGTCATAGATAAGATTGAAAAATACAATGGCTGCATCATTGCTGATAGTGTTGGGCTTGGAAAAACATTTACAGCATTAGCAGTTATAAAATACTATGAACTGAGAAATGACAGGGTCCTTGTTATTGTACCTAAAAAACTCCGCGAAAATTGGATCATATATACTATTAATGATAAGCGCAATATCTTTGCCGCTGATAGATTTAATTATGATGTCTTAAATCACACCGATCTTAGTAGGACAAGCGGTTACTCAGGGGAAATTAACCTTGCCACACTCAATTGGTCTAACTATGACCTGGTGGTAATAGATGAAAGTCATAATTTTAGGAATAACCCACCGGTAAAGGGGCGCATCACCCGTTATGAAAGGTTTATGAGTGATATTATAAAGGCTGGTGTTAAAACCAAGGTATTAATGCTATCGGCTACCCCGGTAAATAACAAGATGAATGATATAAAGAACCAGATAGCCTTTATCACAGAGGGAAAAAATGACGCTTTTGCCAGTGTAGGTCTTGATAATCTTGAGCTTATCCTTAGAAAAGCACAGGCTGTATTTAATAGATGGTCTGAACTTCCTGATTCTCAAAGAACATCAGAAACTTTTGTAAATATGATGGATTTAGATTACTTTAAACTCTTGGATACTGTGACAATTGCTCGATCGAGAAAGCATATAGAAAAGTATTATAATTTAGACGAGATAGGAAGATTCCCCACAAGAATGACTCCCGAAAACAGGTATCCTATCATTGATATTAAAGGAGAATTTCCACCCATAGAGGAAATCAACAGGCTTATTAAAAAACTGACCCTTTGTGTTTACTCCCCATTGGGCTATGTCCTACCTGAAAAAAGAGCCGCCTATGAGAAAAAATATGATATGGAAGTGGGGGTAAGCGGAAGTGTCTTTAGGCAAGCAGACAGAGAACAGAGTCTTGTTGGGCTAATGCGCGTCGGAATATTAAAAAGAATGGAAAGTTCTATAAATTCCTTTGCTATCACCGTGGAAAATATCCTTCATAAGATAGATAAAACCCTTCTGGCTATAAGCCAAAGCCAGTTTGACTATGATGCTGAAATGGATATCAATGATATTGATATAGACGATCCAGAATACGAGGGTCTTATGTTTGGCAACAATGTAAAGGTCCTATTGCAAGATATGGACTTAATAAAATGGCAGCAGGATCTTTTGTCTGATAAGGATAAGCTTGAAACCATCCTATTGGAAGCCATAAACGTTACGCCTGATAGGGACGCTAAGCTAACAGAACTCAGGGGCTTAATTGAAAACAAGATCAAGAATCCCATTAACCCTGATAATAAAAAAGTGTTGATCTTCACAGCTTTTGCCGATACAGCAAAATATCTATACCAAAACTTAGCTGAGGAATTTAATAAAAAGGGCATATACTCTGCTATTGTGACTGGCAGTGGGGATAATCATTCAACCCTGCCTATACCCAGGGGGCTGAGAAGATCGGTTAAAATGACAGATATAAATACTGTACTGACTATATTTTCACCTATTTCAAAGGAATGCTCCAAGGTGTTTCCTGAAATCAATCAATATATAGATATACTTATCGCGACTGACTGCATTTCTGAGGGCCAAAACCTTCAGGATTGTGACTATCTAATAAATTATGATATACATTGGAACCCGGTTAGAATCATTCAAAGGTTCGGCCGGATTGACCGAATAGGATCTAAAAACCAACAAATTAAGTTAGTAAATTTTTGGCCAACTAGAGATTTGGACGAGTACATAAATCTGCAACAGCGTGTTAGAGGCAGGATGGTTTTGCTGGATGTTTCCGCTACAGGTGAGGAAAATGTTATCGAAACAAACCCCAACAAAGAGATGAAGGATCTTGAATATCGCAAGAAACAGCTCAAAAAACTTCAAAATGAAGTGGTAGATCTAGAGGATATCTCAGGGGCTATTTCGATTACAGATCTGACCTTTAATGATTTTAAGATAGAGCTTATGGAATATATGAAGACCAACAGGAAAACCCTGGATGATGCACCGAGCGGGATGTATGCTGTTGCCAAAATAGACGAGGCCATAAGTGACCTTGTTAAGCCGGGGGTAATTTTTACCCTGAGACAAGTAAAGGGCAGGGAACAAAGCAAGGAACAAAATCCATTATTCCCCTACTATATGGTCTATATTACGGATGAGGGGGAGGTAAAGTTATCCTTCCTTCACGCAAAGAAGATATTAGACTATTACAAGAAACTATGCTCAGGTAAAGATGGGATTTTAAAGGAACTCGTTGAGGAATTCAACAGGCAAACAAATGATGGCCGTAAAATGAAACATTATTCTGATCTATTAGAAATATCTATTGAAAACCTGATAGGGAAAAAGCAGGATATTGGGGTTGCCAGTCTCTTCAGTAAAGGCGGTACTACAATGCAAAAAAGCTTATTTGATGGTATAGAAGACTTTGAATTAATTACCTTCTTAGTCTTAAAAAATTAAGGGGTGAATCCATGGGTGGTTATGAATTTTTAAACATCCCTGATAGCTGCTTTATAGGCAATACAATTTATAAAAAACTATTCTATGAGAATGCTGATCTATCCGCCAGCGATAAATCCTTGTTTACTAGTGTTATCAATAAGATAAGTTGGCTGTATTGTCTAAAACCAGAAACAATAAACATAGCGGCCTATAGGGATGAAGTCCGGGATTATCCTGAAATAGAAGGAATAGAGGTTCTTGTACATAAAGATTATAAACTTAGAAGAATAGCCGAGATTATAATGAGAACCATTCCTTATCCTATGCTACTTATTTTCAAGCTAGAAGATAAAAGGCAGCTTTATCTAGCCCATCAAAGGATAAGCCAAAGCGATAGCAACAAAAACACTATTGAAGAATTTATAGTTACGGACTGGTTGGATGGGAATAGTGATCTATTTAAAAGGCTTGATATAAAGCAAATGAGATTCACAAATTTCTTTGCACTATATAGTGATATCGTTGATACTGTCAGTATTTATAACTTGTCAACTATGATGCCCGCCGATGATAATATAACAGGTTTGGAAGCTAGAAAACTTGCCAGAGAGATAGAGGACATCGAGGAAGAAATGATAGACTTACGACATAAATTAAAAAAGGAAAGCCAGTTTAATCGCAAGATGGAACTAAATATTAAGATAAAGGGATTAGAGCAAAGAAAGAATAATTTGCTAGGGGGCGATATAAATGGATGATCATAATAAAATTCAGCTCTTTGAAGATAAACGTATACGTACAGCATGGGATGAAGAAGAGGAAGAATGGTATTTTTCTGTAGTGGATGTAGTGGGAGTCCTAACGGATCAAGCAACACCACGGAGTGCGAGTACTTATTGGGCTGTTTTAAAAAAGAGGCTCGTCGAAGAAGGATCTCAGTTGCTTACAAATTGTAAGCAACTGAAATTGAAAGCTGCAGACGGAAAACGTTATAATACCGACGTGGCTAGCACAGAAGAGCTTTTACGTATTATACAATCTATTCCTTCCCCAAAGGCAGAACCCTTTAAAATGTGGCTTGCCCGAGTTGGTCGCGAGAGGATAGAGGAAACAATTGACCCGGAACTAACTATAGATCGCGCCTTATCTACATACCTAAAAAAGGGCTATTCACGGGAGTGGATTAACCAACGGTTGCAGGCAATTCAAGTGCGTAAGGAAATGACCGATGAATGGGAAAACCGTGGTGTACAGAGGGGCATCGAATATGCCATACTAACTGATGAGATTTCTAAAGCGTGGTCTGGCATGACCACTCGCCAGTACAAGCACCATAAGGGATTAAAGAAAGAAAACCTTCGGGATAATATGACAACCCTGGAATTGGTTTTAAATATGTTAGCAGAGGCTACTACAACAGAGATCTCTAAGACCACTGAACCACACACCTTTGAAGATAACAGAAGAGTAGCAAAACGTGGGGGCCAAATCGCAGGTAACGCACGTAAAGAAATTGAAGAAGACACCGGCAAACCTGTTATAACAAAACAAAATGCCCTGGACTTTTCTCGAATTATTTCTGGTTCAATTGAAGGAACCATTGACGATGGCGATATAAAGAAAGAATAATTTCCTTGGAGGAATAGAACATGATA
>JAAYSJ010000153.1 GCA_012518395.1 Clostridiales bacterium | reverse complement strand
TGAGGCCTACTTTTAAAATCCTATACCCTGACCTTAAGGAGGTGCCTTTTTTAAATTTCTACATTACCATTATTGACCCAAAAGTGTAAGTTGTACCATAACTATTTTACTATTGACTTTTCAAAGATCATTTTATGCAACAGTACTGACTATCTTTATATTAATTATGTAGGGGATGAATATGAAAAGGGCTATTTTTATATTTTTTATTACAGTACTTTTAGTTACGGGCTGTGGGCGACGAAACGACAATATCCGGTTTACCGCTACCGTGGATAGCGTGGGGGAAAATAGCATTATGATAACTCCCATAGACAAGGTTGACTTTGATAAAGCAATCGTTGGATTTAGCGATGGGCTTGAATTGACCTTTAATTTATTAGAAGGCCAGACAGTGGCAATTGAGGCCCTTCCCCTTATTAGGGAAAGCTATCCTGTTCAGATTACCGCAGTGAAAATCACATTGAAAGAAGAGACTGGGAAGGTGGAGTATAAAAGGATAACCCCAAAAGAAGCCATGGAAATCATGGGAGAAGACTTAGTCATCCTGGATTGGCCTGGTGAGATAGTAAAATAAAGAAAATCTTAAATCATTACATAGGAGGTTTTTATGGATAAGAAAAATATAATCATTATTGGCGCAGCAGGAAGGGATTTTCATAACTTCAACACCTGCTATAGGAATAATGAGAGCTATGAGGTGGTGGCCTTTACCGCAGCCCAAATCCCTGATATTCATGGAAGGAAATATCCTGCGGAGCTTGCAGGCTCTTTGTATCCTAATGGGATTCCCATCCATGAACAGGACAGGCTCCCGGAGCTTATTGTAGAATACAAGGTAGACGAATGTGTATTTTCGTACAGTGATATATCCTATGAGGACGTAATGGGGCTTAGCGCCATTGTTAATGCTTCAGGAGCCAGCTTTGTTCTTCTGGGATCGAAACATACAATGATAAAAAGCAGAAAGCCGGTCATCGCCGTATGTGCAGCAAGGACTGGATGTGGAAAGAGTCAAACTTCCAGAAAGGTTGTAGATCTTCTGTCGAGCCATGGTCTGAGGGTGGTAGCCATAAGGCACCCTATGCCCTATGGGGATCTGGCGGCACAGAAAATTCAGCGGTTTGCATCTATAGAAGATCTTAAGAAGCATAAATGTACCATTGAAGAGATGGAAGAATATGAGCCTTATGTGTCCCGGGGGAATGTCATATATGCAGGGGTTGATTATGAAGCCATATTAAAGGCAGCGGAGGAAGACCCTAAGGGCTGCGATATTATTCTTTGGGATGGGGGAAATAATGATTTTCCCTTTTACGAGACGGATCTGTTTATAACTGTAACAGATCCCCATAGGGTTGGGGACGAACTTTCTTATTATCCCGGCGAAGTAAATATGCGGATGGCTCAGGTCGTTATTATAAATAAGATTGACAGTGCTTCACCTGGGGATATCCAGAAACTAAGGGAGAATATCAGGAAGGTTAATCCTGCTGCTATAGTCATAGATGCAGCTTCTCCCATTAAGGTGGACAACCCTGAAGCTATAAGGGGTAAAAGGGTATTGGTGGTAGAAGACGGACCCACATTGACCCATGGTGGCATGAAATTGGGCGCCGGAACCTTGGCCGCCCAAAAATATGGGGCAACTGAGATTATTGATCCCAAAGGTTATGCAGTAGGCAAGATAGCAGAGACATTTCGTATTTACCCACAGGTAGAAAAACTTCTTCCCGCTATGGGGTATAGCGAAGAACAGACATCGGATCTTGAAACTACTATTGACAAGGCAGACTGCGATTCAGTAATTATAGGCACGCCAATTGACCTGAATAGGGTAATTAAGATCAAAAAACCCAATACCAGGGTGTATTATGAATTGCAGGAAATCGGTTCCCCGGATTTAAATCAGGTATTAGAAGAATTTGTAAGAAACATGGAATAGTCCGAAACCCTGTCAATTATATGCCGGTGCTCCGTGGGGTGCCGGCATATTGTGCGATTTAGAATCCTTCGATATAGGGCATTATATAAAAGGAGCAAGGGAATAACAGCTTGACATTCATTTTACCCGTCAATATAATAAGCATATTCGATTTATTATGGAGGTTTTTGTTTTATGGGTATTAAGGTTGCCAAATTTGGGGGGTCATCCCTCGGGGGTGTGGAACAATTTCAAAAGGTTCGCGCCATTATCGAGGCCGATGAAGAGCGCAGGTACATAGTTCCTTCCGCACCTGGGAAAAGGCATCCCGGCGATCACAAAATTACCGATCTTTTATATCTTTGTCAGGAACATGCCCAAAAGGGCATACCTTTTAGCGAAATTTTTGAGCTGATTTCAACAAGATATTTGGAACTTTCCAAGGGACTGGGGTTATCTTTGGACTTGGTGCCCATTCTTGAGGACATTAGAGAAAAGATATTGGGTGGGTATTCCGCAGAATATACAGCCAGTAGAGGTGAATACTTAAATGGCCTTATAATGGCAGAGCTTTTGGGCTACGAATTTGTAGACCCTGCAGACATAATCTTCTTTACTCAAACAGGAGTTTATGATCCCGAAGAAACGAAAAAAATGGTTGCCCAGACCCTGGCCAATGTAGAAAGGGCGGTTATTCCTGGTTTCTATGGTTCCAGACCCGATGGCGGAATACAGACCTTTTCCAGGGGGGGTTCTGATATAACCGGTGCTATTATAGCCCAGGGGATAGGGGCGGATCTTTACGAAAACTGGACCGATGTGTCCGGGTTTATGGTAGCGGATCCTAAGATAGTGAATAATCCCAAGCCTATAGCAGAGATAACCTACAAGGAACTTCGGGAACTGGCTTATATGGGGGCCAGAGTGCTCCATGAAGAAGCGGTCTTTCCTGTGAGGGAAGCTAAGATACCCATAAATATCAAGAATACCAACGAGCCTGAAGCAAAGGGGACACTCATTGTGCCAAACGGTGAGGACATCCATGAAACCGGTATGATAACGGGTATAGCGGGCAAAAAAGGGTTTACAATTATTTCGATAGAAAAAGCCATGATGAATACCGAATTGGGATTTGGACGCAGGCTCTTATCCATTATAGAATCAAAGGGCATATCCTTTGAACATATGCCTTCGGGAATTGATAGTATATCCCTGGTTATTCCCGATAACCAATTGGACAAGAAGCTGGAGGATATAGTGGAGGAGATAAAGGAGCAGCTAAAGCCTGATACAGTTGACGTTCATGCGGGTTTAGCCCTTATTGCTACTGTAGGTCATGGTATGGCCAGAACCCCCGGTATTTCAGCCAAACTCTTTACGGCTTTGGGAAAAGAAAATATCAACGTCAGAATGATTGCCCAAGGTTCCGGAGAATTGAATATCATCATTGGTGTGGAGACCGAAGATTTTGAGAGATCTATACAAGCCATATATTACGCTTTTATTGATTAGATAATAAATTTTTCTACAACTTTACCTATGATTTTAAATCCTTTTTCTATTTCTTGCAGGCTGGAACGGGCAAACCCTAAACGCAGGGTATTTAAACCCTTCCCGTCTGTATAGAAAATATCCCCGGGCATAAATATTACATTTCGTTTTATGCATTCTTCAAGAACTTGGCGGGCATCTATTTTTTCTGCCAGCTCTACAAAAATATGCAATCCCCCTTCACCTAATATTCTTTTAGAGGGTATATACATATTGGCGCAGTTAATAGCGAAATCATATTTTTCCCGGTATTCCCTGCGGGCTTTTTTGAGGTATCTATCCAGGTTACCGGCAGCTAGATATTCGTACAATAGGGCTTGATCCAGAAAAGAAGTATGGATGTCCCTGCTCCTTTTGACGCTAACAAGCTGGGAGATAAGTTCTTTATCAGCCAGTATCCAGCCTATGCGAAGACCGGGGAACAATACCTTGGACAGGCTGCCAATATAGATTATGCTGTTTCCACTGCCGCATAGGGCAGCAAGAGGGGACATATGTGATCCTGAATATCTCAGTTCTTCGTTAAATCCATCCTCTATTATGGGGATCCTATGCTTAGCAAATGTCTTTAATACCTTTGCCCTCTTGTCAGGGGACATTACAATCCCTGTGGGGTTATGATAAGAGGGAATGAGAAACCCCATAGATATGGGTTTTTCCCTTAAACCTTTTTCCAGCTCTTCCAGATTGATACCATCCTCATCCATAGGAATTCCCACTATTTTTTGTTCGTAAAGTTTCATAATCTTCAGGGCAGTATTATGGGTGGGATTTTCACAGAGTATGTAGTCGCCGGGCTTTGACAGGGAAGTGAGAATTATATTAAAACCCTCAGTAAAGCCGTTGGTTATAAGGATACTTTTATCTTGAATATCCACTCCTTTGTTTTGCATATAGTTTAAGAGATAATCTATCAGGGGTTTATAGCCTTGGGCGTAGCCATAGTTTAAAAGCTTCTCCCCCTCCAGAGAAAAGCGGTTGAGAAAGGCCCGTTTGAAGTCCTCAACATCAAAAAGCTTGTCATCTGGGGCAATACTTTTAAAAGATATCATGCCTTTTTTCCATTTAGGCTCGTGTTTGACGATATCCAGATCCACAGCGAGAGAAGCATAAGGAGTTAATCGTGGATTCCAATCCATCTTCCATAGGCTAGGGTAGTCTATATTAATATCCGATACAAAGGATCCCTTACCCCGGACGATTTCAATAAAACCTTCGTCCTCCAAGTATTCATAGGCCAGTATGATGGTATTGCGGCTTACACCCAAAGTCTGGCTAAGATCTCTGGTAGAGGGTAGTTTTTGACCCCGACTCATAAATCCCTTAAGAATCATTTGCTTGATATAATCCCTTATCTGAAGATATATAGGCCCGTCCTTTGTCAATTCTATATCCGAAATCATTGATAATCCCCAACCTTTGCCCTGGAATAATCTTGTATCAATAAGAATATGTTTAACTGTTACGCACCACATATTGTGATCCCAACGGAAAACTATTTTTTATGGTAGAAACCAACTGTACAAATTCATTTCCACAGATAAACTTAATTATTACAATAAAATCATATTACATATCAACTTTATTTATATCATTAATTGTAGTAGGATAAAAGGATAATAGTCCGCCTTTGACCCTTATTACCAAAGATAACGAAAAGTATTTTAGAACGGGGGTACTGAGATGACAGATATTATAACAGTAGCCATCGCCATTTTGGCCATAGTCTTGATTATGAAGATTGCAGCTAAGGTTATTAAATTCGTCTTAACTTTGGCTGTTATTGGGGTAGTGATATATATACTTGTGAATTTTGGATTGTTAAGCAGCCTGTTCTAACAAGGACTGCCATGGAAAGGACGGTTAGTATGGATAAAGAAAGGCTTAGAAAACAGATTGAATTTATTGAAGAGGTAGATAAATTAAAACAGATATATCGCCAGACTCTGTTAATGGACGGGTCAAGAAATGAAAATGATGCTGAGCATTCCTGGCATTTGGCACTAATGGCCATGGTGCTTTATGAATACTCCCCTAAAAATGATCTTGATATAACGAAAGTATTGAAGATGCTGTTAGTTCACGATCTGGTTGAAATCTACGCCGGGGATACTTTTTGCTATGATGAAAAAGGTAACCTGGACAAGGCTGGCAGGGAATTGACGGCCGCAGACAGGCTTTATAGCATCCTGCCCCTCGACCAAGGCCAGGAATTCAGAGCTTTATGGGAGGAATTTGAGGAGAGAAAGACCCCTGAAGCACTTTTTGCATCCTCCTTGGACAGGCTCCAGCCCCTTCTATGCAATTATAATACCCAAGGTCATACTTGGGTAAAATATGATATTAAGTCCGATAAGGTATTTGACCGAACTTCGCCCATAAAGGAAGGGGCGCCGGGGCTGTGGGAGCTGGTGGAGGAAATCGTAGAAGATGCCATAGATAAGGGTTTCCTAGAAAGGGCCTAAGATTACTGATATCTATATGGAGGAGAAAATGGAGCATTATTATAGTGAAAATCCCATGGCGAAGCATAGCATCATCAGGATCGAATACAATATAGAAAATTTGAGTCTGACCTTTGAATCCGATGCCGGGGTATTCTCAAAAACAAAGGTAGACTACGGCACCGATGTTCTTATAAAGACTATACCTGCCCTGAGGGGCAGGGTATTGGATTTAGGGTGCGGATATGGTCCAATAGGCATAACCCTGGCCAGGCTTAACCCAAGGGCTGAAATAGCTATGGTGGATATAAACCAAAGGGCAGTGGACTTGGCTAATAAAAATATTCTTCTAAACAAGATAGAAAATGCTACGGCATTTCAAAGTGATGGCTTTGAAGGGGTAGGGGGAACCTTCGATACAATAGTTACAAATCCCCCCATAAGAACAGGGAAAAAAGTTGTGTACCCATTATTTGAAGAGAGTATCAACTACCTAAATAAAGGGAGCCATATATACGTGGTTATCCAAAAAAAACAGGGTGCCCAGTCAGCGATGAATAAATTGACAGAGATTTATGGTAATTGTGAGGCCATAAATAAAAAAGGCGGATATTGGATTCTCCGTTGTTTTATTTGAATATTTATTACAGCTACAGAAAACAATAGAAATGATTACTTAATGAGAGGAGTGGTTTTATGACACAGATTAACCAAATGGAGTTGCAAAGCTTGCGACATCTAATAGGAGCCCAGGATACAGCCCACAAGAAACTTACGGCTTACGCAGAACAATGCGTTGACCCCCAAATAAAGCAACTGTTTCAAAAAACAGCCCAGGACGCCCAAAACAACAAACAGAAATTGATAACTTTCTTAGGTTAAAGGAGTGAAAAATATGCAGGAAAAAGATATGGTAAACGATGCCCTTGCAATGTTTAAGAGTACGATGACAGAATATTCTACAGCTATTGCTGAAGCCGGCAACGAAGAATTCCGCCAGGCAGTGCAGCAGATGCGAAACAATGACGAAAAATGGCAATACGATCTATTTAAGATAGCCCAGCAAAAAGGTTATTATAAGCCCGCTCAGGCAGCTAGTCCTAATGATCTTCAGACTGTGAAGTCGGAGGCATCGGGTTAATC
>JAAYSJ010000152.1 GCA_012518395.1 Clostridiales bacterium | reverse complement strand
GGCAGACTGGGCCAAGGGTCTAAGAAGGCTGTTGGCCAATAAAGCTATAGACAGGGCGTTCACCACTTGGACAATCATATAGATCCCTATATAGGCACCAAAAGAGGCCAAAACCCTGTGTTTTATAAACAGATGGCCGATGGCCATGGCATTGTAGACAGTTATAACAAAAAATGCTGCCCCTATTAAGGCAAGTACCGGTATTAGTATAAGCATAGTATTCCCTCCGAAGAAATCCTGCGCTATGGCTATCAGCCTGCCCAATTCACTAAAGACATTTTTTGCTTTTGTGAGGATCAAGATGGAGGATACTATGATAATGAAACTTAGTATATTCCACATTGTGGAAACTACCAGCTTACTTACAATATGCTGCCAGGGCTTGACGGGGAGAGTAAACATAAGATACCCTTCATCGCCTAAAAGGTTTTTATAAAACCTCTGTATGATAATAACAAGGGTCATAGCAATCACGGCCACAATCAGGGCAAAATAGACAGATATACTAATTATCTGGATTAGGGTAACAAAACTAAACCCGCCATCTATGGTAATGCCCATTTCATTCCCGACTTGTTGAAAGGGATTAATAACCCTGTTGATTAATGCGAATAGAAGTATAGCCAAATATATAGGGATAAATAATCTTGAAGTTGCTTTGATTTCATATTTCAATAATTTGCCTAGCATTTGAATACCTCCCTGAATAATGCATCAACGGATTTGCCTGTTTCCCCACGGATTTCATCTACGGCCTTTTCCATGACCAAATGACCCTCTTTTATAAAGACGATATGATCCAACACCTTTTCTATATCGGATATCAGATGGGTGGAGATAATAACCGTTGCATTTTCGCTATAGTTACTTAAAATAGTGTCAAGGATATAATCCCGGGCGGCAGGATCCACTCCCCCAATAGGCTCATCCAGAAGATAGAGCTGGGCATCCCGGCTCATTACCAATATTAGCTGAACCTTTTCCTTGGTTCCTTTTGACAAGGTCTTCAGCTTATCCTTTGGATCGATATGGAGTTTATTTAGCATATCAAAAGCCTTCTCCGAGCTAAAATCGTCATAGAAATCATTAAAAAAATCTATGATATCCGAAACCCTCATCCAATCATTGAGATAGGTTCTTTCAGGCAGATAGGAAATAATCTTTTTGGTTTCAACCCCCGGTTTGATTCCATTGATAAGAATTTCACCTTTAGTAGGGGTTAGTATACCGCTTAAAAGCTTTATTAAGGTGGTCTTACCACTGGCATTGGGGCCTAACAGGCCTACGATTCCACCCCGCCCCAGATTCAGGTCGATGTTATTTAACGCGGTGGTGGCTCCAAAAGTTTTAGTCAGGTCTTTGCACTCTAAAAAATTGTCCATTATATCATCTCCTTTAACATATCCCCAAGCATCGATAGAATATCTTCACGTTCAAATCCTAAATCCAGCATTTTCTTTAAGAATTCATTGACCTGTTCCCGGGCCAAACGTTTTTTTGTTTCTTTTATCATATTCTTATCCTCCGTTACAAACCTGCCGCTGGTGCGGACACTGTATACAAGCCCCGATTCTTCTAGCCGTGCCAGAGCCCTTTGCATTGTATTAGGATTCACAGAGGCTTCTCGCGCCAGGTCTCTTACCGATGGAAGTTTAAACCCCAGGGGGTATATACCGGAGCAGATCTTTAGCTCCATCTGCTCAATGAGCTGGGCATAGATTGGCCGATCTGATGTTAAATTCCAAGGCATCCTATCACTCCCTTGTATCATTGTATTAAGGCCTTAATACAATGATACATACAAGCTGCTATAATGTCAACAACTTTTTAAAATATTTTAGCCCAACATCCTGGGGAATGATACATCTTACAGGTTTATGGTATAATTACTAATAAAGGGTTTTATTATTTTCATTTCCTATTAGCGGCAACAAAAGTATTCTGTATTATCAAATGAAAGTATATTAAAGGAGAAATTCTATGAGTCACTTAATAAAGGATATAACACTTGCTCCGGGTGGTCATAAAAGAATAAATTGGGTCAAGGGCTATATGCCCCTGTTGAACAGCTTAGAAAAGGAATTCGAAAGGGAGAAGCCGTTTGAAGGTAAAAAAATTGCTATTTCCGTACATTTAGAGGCAAAGACCGCATATTTAGCTCTTGTCCTTGCAAAAGGAGGCGCAGAAGTTGCCGTCACAGGCAGCAATCCCCTGTCAACTCAGGATCCTGTAGCCGCAGCCCTTGCAGATATGGGTTTATCCGTATACGCCTGGCACGGTGCGACGGAACAAGAATATTTTCATCATTTAAACAAAACCCTGGACTTTGGCCCTGATATAATCATAGATGATGGCGGGGATCTGGTGCATCTTTTACATACTACCCGAAGTGATCTTGCACAGCGAGTGATGGGCGGCTGTGAGGAAACCACTACAGGGGTACTCAGGCTAAGGGCAAGGGAAAGGGAGGGTATGCTGAACTTTCCCATGGTTGCCGTAAATGATGCCTATTGCAAATACCTTTTTGACAACCGCTATGGTACCGGACAATCGGTATGGGACGGCGTAATGCGAACCACCAACTTGATAGTTGCAGGAAAAAATGTAGTGGTAGCCGGCTATGGCTGGTGCGGCAAAGGAGTGGCCGACAAGGCTAAGGGTCTGGGCGCAAATGTAATAGTCACAGAAATTGACCCCATAAAGGCAATAGAGGCGGTAATGGACGGATTTCGGGTAATGTCTATGGATGAGGCAGCCCCATTAGGCGATATATTTATTACCGTCACCGGATGTAATAAGGTTATTGTCGAAAGGCATTATAAAAAGATGAAGGATGGGGTGTTGTTGGCTAATGCTGGACACTTTGATGTGGAGGTCTATAAGCCCGATCTGGAAAAGTTGGCTGTAAGTAAAAAAGATATGAGGAAAAATATAATGGGCTATATCATGGAGGATGGCCGAACATTAAACCTATTAGCTGACGGCAGACTGGTAAATTTGGCCTCAGGGGACGGGCATCCTGCAGAGATCATGGATATGAGCTTTGCCTTGCAGGCTCTATCTGCAAAATATATTTTGGAAAACCATGGTACAATGAATAATAGAGTTTATAAAGTGCCCGGGAGTATCGACCGCAGGGTGGCAGCCATGAAACTAGAGGCAATGGGCACCAAAATAGATACTTTGACAGAAGAACAAGAAAGCTATATAAGCGGCTGGGGTGAATAATTTGAAGGGTAGGTGGGTGATGGGTGGATAAAAATAGTGTCTACAATCAAATTACAGCGGCCCTGAAAGAGTACCCGGAGCTTCCCTATACCTTCCAGGATGTCGGGTCTGCAGGGAAATTGGATGTGATATTCTCCCTGTGGAAGGATGATATAGGGTTTAAAGAAAAGTTCTTTTATGTTTACCATCTTATAGAGAAAATTCAAGAGGCTATGGAAGTGGGTTTTGTCCCCGAAAATACAAAGGCTTGGATAAAAAACAATGCCCCTCTCATCGCCTATCACACCCTGTTTAATGATAGATTGAGACTTATGCTCCGGGAAGGGAAAATGGACGAGAAAGCCCTATATCCCATAGGCCTGGAACTGGCCACAAAAGGGCACACCGGAGAAGAAGTAAAGCTGGGAATGCTGATTTTAGGACATTTTAAGAACGATTTAGCCCGCCGGATCTTGAGGACTCTGGGGCTTCACAGTGAGTTCACCCTTTTTGCTATAGAAGCCTCTAAAAACTTTAAGGATCACAACAGTTTTGTATTTTACCTGGCCAAGAACACCACAGGCTATGGTAAATTAGCTTCCATTGCATTGCTGGAACCCATAACAGAGGAACAAAGGGATTGGATGCTAACTGAGGGCGCCATAAACGAAGTTGCCAGGGACCTATCGGCCGTTATATGTCTGGACAAAGAGGACATGGCCTTCTATTATCAGGATTTTGAAGTCAGTAAAACAAATTACGGTTATTTTTCCCGGCTTTTGGCCTATGGCGGACAGAAAGGCTTTATAAGGGCTTTCCCCGGGAGCCTCAATATAGTGAATGGATACCTGAACGAGGTTATGGGAGAGATCAATTCCTTTATAGAATTGGCCGCCGTTGTGATGATCTGGATTAATTTAGGGTCTAGCTGGGAAGAATTTAATGAGGAATATAAAACTCATGATTGGACTCGTGAAATAAATAATGATATAAAAGACCAATGCAACGGCATCCTTAAATCGGCAAAATGGGATAATTTGATTCTGAGAGAGCTGGAAAATCCAACTGAAAGCACCAGGCTTATTCTAACCGTTATGGATCGGTTAAACTTTCTTCCTTGGCTCAATAAATTGGTTCCGCTTTTGGACAGGGATCTATTCGATTTAGATATTATGACCTTTACCCTGATAGAGCACCCGAGATTCTACGCTGGAGTGATATTGGAATATTTAAAGGCCTTATTGCCTAAAGAAGTGTTTTCAGGCCCAATGGATATAAAAAAAGAAGAGTATACTTCCGAATACAAACCGGATATATGGCTTGTTCACCTGCTAAAAGCTATGATTTCAGAAGGCGAATACCTGGAACAATTTATGG
>JAAYSJ010000151.1 GCA_012518395.1 Clostridiales bacterium | reverse complement strand
TCAGCATTGTTTTTGATCTCGGTTATAGGGATCTGAATCTCGGTCTTAGTTTCAAAGTTGATAACCCCGATGCCGTCACCTATATTTAATTTCCGTATAAACTTTTTTGCCGCCTGAAACCTTAGCCCTTCCCTATCGTTTTTTATCATACTCCCCGAATTATCCAGCACCATAAAAACATCAATGCCCCGGGATCCCGCTGCCCAGGCATTGATAGAAGCGAACATAAATAGTATGAGAAAAGCCAAAAAGATAGCCCATATCCTTCTAACCACCCTTTTTAGCATATCTTCAGCCCATCCCCTATTCCATTCCTGTAAATAGCTTTATTAAGTTTATTATGGCGGGTCCCAAGATAACTACGAATATGGGGGGCAATATAAAGAATACAAGGGGGATCAACATCTTCACCGGGGCTTTCATGGACAGCTCCTCTAGAAACTGACGTCTTCTTACCCGCATGGAATCGGACTGTATCCTAAGTACGCTGCCGATACTTACGCCCATCTGATCAGCCTGTATTATAGCGCCTATAAAGGAGGCCAGCTCATCGGAGCCGGTTCGCTCCCCCAGCTCTCTAAATGCGGTTACCCTGGACTTGCCCATTCTTATCTCGTTTAGGGTATAACCAAATTCTTGGGCTATAGGCCCGGATATTTCCTCCGTAACCTTTTCTACCGCCATATCAAAGGCTAAGCCAGCTTCCACACTGACTACCAGAAAGTCAATAGCGTTGGGCAGATCTTTTTTTATTCTCTCTTTCCGTGAGATGATCTTCCTGTTTAACAATAGATTGGGAAAAAGGATGGCTACAATAAGGGTCAGACCCGTTAAGACTAATATTCTAACTCCATCAGCCTTGAGCAGATACAAAAGCATGGCCACTATAGCAGGCAATGTAATTATCCAGATACTCTGGATGGTAAAGAACTGGTTTACCCTATTTGTATTAGTATAGCCGGCCAGCCACATTTTCTTGTCGATATTCTTTGACATCCTTCGGGGCGTAAGCTTTCGAAAAAAACCCCCGATGCCATCGAAGACGGGTAACACAGCCCTGTTATAAAAGGGCAGGCTCATGGGCTCTACCCCATCGTCTCTGTAATCCCCCTTTTCCAGGACTTCCAATCTTCTAATTACATTCCGCCTCTTTCCACGCATCAGCCTGCTAAACAGCAGACCCATACCTATAACGAAACCTGTTAACGAAGAAAAGCCGATAAACAACTGCATAACAAAACCTCCCCTTACGCCAAAAACTACATACGTATATCAACGATCCTTCTTATAAAGAAGATCCCGATCAGCTGAAGCAATACGGCAATGCCTATCATTGCGATCCCTAATGGTTCCTTTATCATTACCACCATAAAGCCGGGGTTCATAAGGTAGATTATGAGAGCCAGACCCGGCGCCAACAGAGATATTATAGTCCCCGACATCCTGCCCTGGGAAGTCAGAACCTTAAGCTGATTTTTCATGATGACCCTCTCCCTTATAGTATGGGAAATACCATCCAATACCTCGGACAGGTTTCCCCCTACCTGCCTCTGGATTAAGATTGCCGTAACCACCAGCTCCAGATCCGGGCTTTCTATCCTGTCCAGCATTTCATTTAAGCCCTCTTCTACTGTCAGACCCATATTTACCTGTTTCATCATCCTGCCAAATTCCACTGAAATGGGGGGCTGCATATCCCGGGCAACTATCTCGATAGACTGAAATAAGCTGTATCCTGCCCTAAGCCCATTGGATACCAAGGTCAGCATATCCACTATCTGGTTATCAAAATCCTTTATCTTTTTGTTCCTGCGGGATTTTAAATGCACATTCCCGATGAGCAGGGCTATAATAAAACCTAGTATGAATAATAGAAAGGATCGGGAAATCAGGTACAGAATGCCGCCCAAGACTATCCCCCATACCATCACTATCAGGGCAAATTCTCCCGGGTGCAGATAGATATTCCCCTGGGCTAGCTTTCGCTCCAATGATCTATAGGGTTTGGAGGAAGACAGAACCCCGCCTAGTTTCCTGGGTGCAAATAGATCCCCCGGTTTTGATTCGGCGGTGGATGAACCACCTGCCACATGATCGTCTAATTCCCTATGAAAATCGTCCCATCTTTGTTTTGCGATATGCCTTTTGTGCCCTATAAGCCTAAACAACCAAAAAAACAATAACAATATGGAAATGGCCGCTGCCGTCAACCCAACATAAATCATAACGACGACTCCTTATCCTTTATTTAACACCCTGTATTTACAGTCTTCTCCAATTCTATTCGGCATCCCCTGTTTATTATTCTCTATCTAACGTGGCCTTCCGTTGAACAGACCGGATGAGATGTTTATACCTCTTGTTTTAAAGACATCATAAAAGGTGGGCACTATCCCCGTAGCCCTGAACCTGCCTATAACATTACCTTTTTCGTCCACACCGGATTGCTCATAAATAAAGATATCCTGAAGAGTAATTATATCCCCTTCCATACCCACTATTTCCGATATGGCAGTGACCTTTCGGGTACCGTCTTTCAGCCTGTTTTGATGGACTATCAGGTTCAATGCTGATGAAATCTGCTCTCTGATGGCCCTTGAGGGAAGTTCAGTACCTGCCATAAGTACCATAGTTTCCAACCTGGATAGGGCATCCCTGGGATTATTGGCATGACAGGTGGTAATTGATCCATCATGGCCGGTGTTCATAGCTTGTAGCATATCCAAGGCCTCCCCACCCCTGACTTCGCCTACGATAATCCTGTCCGGTCTCATACGAAGGGAGTTTATGACCAGATCTCTTATACTCACCTTTCCTCTGCCCTCAATGTTAGGGGGGCGGGATTCTAAGGTTACCACGTGCTCCTGATGTAGCTGCAATTCTGCTGCATCTTCTATGGTGATTATCCTCTCATCATTGGGGATAAAGGACGAAAGAACGTTCAGGGTAGTAGTCTTACCGCTGCCTGTACCACCTGATACCAGGATATTCATCCTTGACTGAACACAAGCCTTTAGAAAATGGGCCATCTCCACGCTCATTGTGCCAAAGCCCACTAGATTATTCACATTGTATGGCTCTCTGGCAAATTTCCTTATAGTTATGCAAGGTCCTTGGACGGATAATGGGGGTATTATGGCATTCACCCGGGATCCATCGGCCAACCTGGCATCCACCATAGGAGAGCTTTCATCAATACGCCTGCCCAATGGGGCGACGATCTTTTCTATTATCTGAATTATATGCTCATAATCCCGGAAGGCCACATCAGCTCTGTATATCCTGCCTTCCTTCTCTATATAAATTTTATCGGGGGTATTTACCATTATTTCTGTAACGGTAG
>JAAYSJ010000150.1 GCA_012518395.1 Clostridiales bacterium | reverse complement strand
TTGAACGCAAGCGAACCTATTCCGGGATATTGTTTATTCTGCCTGCCCTATTATTAGTCGGGGTATTTATTATCTGGCCTTTAGTTCAGGTAGTAAAGTTAAGTTTCTATGAATGGAATGGCGTATCTGCCGTAAAACAGTTCGTTGGGTTGGGGAACTATCGTAAATTACCTAATCTCATAGGGTTTTGGGAGATGGCTAGCGGTACTATAATCTATGCAGCCGGTGTTGCAGCCCTAACCATAAGTATTTCTTTTATAGTTGCCCTGGCCTTGGACAGAAGGAGCAAAATAGGAATCAATCGCAATGTTTTAAGAGTATTGTGGTTTTTTCCCAGTCTTTTAGGGTTAGCTGTAATAGGTATCCTTTGGAGGATAATGTATGACTATAACACAGGTATAATCAATACCGTATTATCATCGTTTGGATTGGATAGGATCAATTGGCTAGAGACCTATGGAGTGACACGGTGGGCAATTATAATAGCCAGCGTATGGTCACAAATAGGGATAAATGTAATAATCTTTCTTGCAGGTTTACAAACTATTTCTACTGATTTTTATGAAGCAGCTGCTATTGACGGTGCGAAGCCTTTGCAGGTGTTGCTAAAAATCACTATACCTATGATGGCCCAATCTATAACTGTTGTAGTATTAACTACCACAATTATTGCCTTTAAGATGTATGAGTTACCCCTAACAGTTTCAGGGGGATTGCCCGGTAACCATACACGCCTACTAACTCAGAAGATCTATGATTTAGGTTTCGTATCCAGCGACTTTGGCCGTGGAAGTGCATTGTCGGTGGTTTTAATCCTTATTATTACCTTTATTTCGTTCCTCCAGCATTTATATTTACGCAAGAGGGAGGATATATACTAAATGAAAAGGAAAAACATTTTAGGTTCTATATTGAGGGAATCCCTAATCCTTGTAGTTACTTTGATATATCTTATACCTATATATTATTTTATAATAGGCGCCTTCAAAGTACGGATCGATATAGTAAAGTTCCCACTGGCAATAAATTGGGATATGATAAAAGGCGTGGGATTCGCCAACTTCTCTTATGCTTTTAAAAAAATGAAAATGCTGGATGCTTTAAAAAACACAGGCACTATCACCATTAGCGCCTTGGCTATGGTTATTTTTGCCGGTTCTTTGGCTGGGTTTGCAATTGCCCGTGTGGATAGAAAGTTATTCCAGTCATTTTACAAGATTTTAATTGTACTGATGGTGGTTCCCTTTATCGGAAGCCTTATTCCGTTGGTCATCCAATCAACTCAGCTTAAAACCTATAATACTTTGTTGGGTCCAATATTGATCCAAGCAGCTTGGAACTTACCCTTTGCTATCTTCCTTTATACGGGCTTTATGCGTACCATACCAAAAGAGCTGGAGGAAGCAGCATATATTGACGGTTGTTCCTTAATCAGCACCTACTACCGTATCTTCCTACCCCTATTAGCTCCAGTAACAGCTACCAGCTGTATCTATGCAGGCGTAGGAATGTGGAATGATTATCTGGTTAGTATGTCACTATTAAATGGTGCTAGGATGCCCACCATAATGGTAGGTGTCACCATGTTCTTTGGCTCCCGTAAAACTGAATACGGATACGCCTTTGCCGGTATTATTCTTGCCTCTTTACCCATTGTAATTTTGTTTCTATTCCTGCAAAAGTATTTTATAAAAGGATTGACAGCAGGGGCGGTAAAGGGATGAGCAGGCGTATTTTTTATAATGTATGAATCAGGGAAATGTTTTGCATTATAGTATCCAAATGTAAAATGACAATTATGCAGCTGATAAAAGTTCTATTATCATGGAAGCAGTATAATCGTTATTGAATGCAAAGCATATAGATGAAAGATGGAGATTAGGCTGCTGGCAATAGGGTCTATTGGATTCGGGCGTTGTAATCATTGTTTAATGTAAAATATTTAATATGAGGAAAAGGGGTTGGCACAATGGATTTGTTCCCTGTAACGGATATTGACAGAGAAATTTATGAAACCGAGATTAAAGATTTCTTACCAGAGAAAATCATTGATATACACACCCACGTTTGGCTGGATAAGGATCATACAAAAAAAGAACTGCCCCCAGGTGAGATGAAACGTAC
>JAAYSJ010000149.1 GCA_012518395.1 Clostridiales bacterium | reverse complement strand
GGAGGCAGATTTCTTTGAAAAGGATTTTCTTATAAAATGTCTGAAATGCCGATTTCCCGATGTGAGAATAGAGGCCATAAAAGTTTTTAGACTGAAAAGAGATTCTTGGTTTCCCCATGTTTGTCCCTTTTTGGAAGAGGCCTTAGAAATAGAACCGGTGGCCAATATAAGAAAGAGGCTGGGTCGGATATTGGGAAAAACCTCTGGCAAAGGATCTAAAGAATGCCGATTTGTGGAGATAGGGGATCTGGGAATAAAACTATCGCCCATCGATGTAAAGCTTATGGATTCGGAAATAGCCGGTGTCTTTTACAGGGATATGACAGTGGTAGAGGGTGAAGTAGAAAAGGGAGACATATTATATTTAATAAGAGAACCTGATAACCAATATGATGAAAAGGCCGTTATGGTAACGGCTGAGGATGGGTATCTATTAGGATATATACCCAGGGAAGACAATCCTGCACTTTCCGCTATGCTGGATTCAGGCGAAAGGCTCTATGCCCTATTAGGCAGTGATATTGTTGGGGGAAGACCTTCTATCAGCATCATGCTTAACAGGCCTATTGAAGAGGGAGGAAATATTATCCCGTTTCCCGGGTTATGGCAGTGAAGAATTCCTATTAAAAGGTTTCAAGTTATCAAACATTAAGGAGGATCAGCAGTGAAGGTTATGGTGTTTTTAGCTCAGGGTTTTGAAGAAGTGGAAGCCCTGACGGCGGTAGATTATCTAAGAAGGATGGACATAGATGCAGAGATGGTATCCATTACCGATAACAAGGAGGTAATGGGAGCACACGAAATAATAGTGACGGCAGACAGAACAATAGAAGAAATAGAAGACATAGATACCTATGACGGGGCAGTTATCCCCGGCGGTTTACCCGGTGCAACTAACTTAAGGGACAACCCAAAAGTGATTGAGATAGTCAGGAAAATCAACGAAAACGGGAAACTGGTCGCAGCTATATGTGCCGGCCCCATTGTTTTGGACAGAGCCGGGATCATAAAGGGCAAAAAAGTGACCTCCTATCCGGGCTTTGAAGATCAATTAAAAGGTGCCGTTTATGAAGAACAAAGGGTAGTCACAGACGGTAATATTATAACAGCCAGAGGGCCTGCTTTGGCGGTATACTTTGCCGTGGAGATAGTAAAATATCTGTTGGGTGAGGAGAAGGCTGATGAATTAAAAAGGGGAATACTGCTTAGAGGTTAGAAGTTAGAGGTTAGAAGTTAGAGGTTGGAGGTAATAGGCGTGGGCTTTCCGGAAGAAATATTTTATGAGATAGAAGACAAGAGAATAATACAGGCTATTAACGCAATTCCCAGGGAGGCCTTTGTGCCGGACAACCTAAGGGATATGGCCTATCTTGATAGTGCCTTGCCTATAGGCTGTAATCAAACCATATCCCAGCCTTCTCTGGTGGCCTATATGACCCAGCTTCTGAAACTGACAGGAAAAGAAAAGGTATTAGAAATAGGTACAGGATCCGGGTATCAGACTGCACTTTTGGCAGAGCTTGCTGAAAAGGTATATACCATTGAGATAGTGGAAAGTCTTTATGAAAGATCAAAAGAGACATTGGAGAATCTGGGTATCGAAAATGTTTGTTTCAAATTGGGAAGTGGATATGAAGGATGGACGGAGTATGCCCCCTTTGATGGGATAATGGTTACTGCTGCGCCACCAAAGATCCCCAAAAAGTTGCTAAAACAGCTGAAGCCGGGGGGCAGAATGGTGGTGCCGGTAGGAGGCGAAGGAGAAGTCCAGACCCTAAAGCTCATAGTAAGGTCGGGGGAAGGCTTTGTGGAAAAGGATATGAACTATGTGCGGTTCGTACCAATGGTGGAATAAAAACATATACAGCGGTTCATAGGAGAAAGGGGGCGGCAATAGTGGCTATAGCCATGATGACACCCCCGATTGCCGCAGCCTTATTTTTTTTTATCCAGTTATATTTGGCAAAACTCAGTAAATATACAAAGACACCTAGAGCAGGGATCATTAAAATTAATCTCATCTATTCTTCCCCCTTAAGGCGGGGGATGGGGGAACTCCTAAGGCGAGTGCCTGTGCGCCTCATACTAAAATCCACTTTTGTATTTATCTTTGCATCCTTAAATTTATCATTCCAGTAATACTTCTCCCATTCTTCTATAGTGGCAAAATATTTGGCGGCAGATTCGCCGAACCTAAAAACATCCAACCCCTGATTTTTGCATTTATTTATCAGCCTGTCCAGATCATCCTTTATGTCCTTTTCTAAGGCTGTCACTAGGGTGGAGAGCAATGGATCCTCTTCATAGTGGATTCTGCTTTGTATTGAGAGTATATCCCCCTTTAAGAATATAGTTATATCAATAACAGGACCATCCTCGTCAAAACTTATTTTTATCTTTGGATTTTTGTCCTTGAGGACATCCATTGCTATGATTCGATCGGGGGACTTGGGATCCCGGATAGTAAAAAAGCCCCTTTTAAATTCATTCCTTGCCATAAGGAGGAGCCGATTTTCACCGCCGGTGAGTTCGTCCACCATCTTATCCCTGTTAAAAACAGCCGTACCCCAAAATTCTATTTTGTTTTCACCATGCCTGGGTAAGTCTTCCGGCTTGTATTCCCCACCTTTCTTAAATTCATTTTTCCACCTGGGCCCATCTCTCTTGAAATTTTTAAAGTCGTTTACAGCTGCTATGGCCATTATAGGTTGACCATGGGTGGATTTTAGGGCGCTGTAAAAATCATTGAGGGTAACGCTGATGGTATAACCTGTATTATCAGGTTGCTTGGCTGCCAATTCCAAGGATTTGGACAGGGTATTCCCAATAGTGGGCTGATTCTCCACTATAAAATCCATAGCCTCCCCTTTAACTACATAAAGTTGTGCGGATTCCCGAATCTGCTTGTACCTGATCAGGGGGGCGATGAAGTCCCCCAGAATACCTTCCCTGGCTAATCTTTCAGATATTATTATGGTTCCTGCATGGGTAAAAAACAGCTTCCTTGAGATGGAAGAGCCCAGCATATCTATTCCCTCAAAAAAGGATGGGGCATCTATTGTTACATGGGAATATCCATTTCCGGTACCCCCGCCTGTGCTTCCTCCTTCTTCTCCCCCGCCCCCGCCCGGGGTTTCTTTCATAGAAGAAAATTGGACGGTAAGCCTCCATTTATCTGTTACGCCCTTGTCGATGCCAATAACTAAAACACGTACCACCGCATCTATCTCATTAGCATCCTGGCATCCGCCAAGGACAGCGGAGAATAATGCAATTATGACTATAGCTGATAGAATACGTTTACACATGGTATTTGGTACCCTTCTTTCTCAGCCCCCCAATAACCAGGGCAAGGATGGGGAGAGCAAAGGCTGGTATCCAGCCAAAATTTCTTATGCTCTGTATAGTAGCTGATGCGATGGCTCCTAAATCCGATTGGAACAGGCATACTGCAAAGAGAACGATGGAGGATCCCACGACAATGGGTCGCGAATCTGATATTTTAAACATTTTACAGTATACGCTGATAAAACAATAGAAGACTCCTGAGATACCGATTAGGGGGCTTAAAAACCATACGAAGAGAAATAGGGGTTCCACCCTTTGAAGGAACCTGCCGTAATCTATGAGGGTCGCCATCCCATACATAAGTGAGGTAATCTCCCTTGCAACATAATATGGGTAGGTGAGGGCAAATGTCAAAAGCAGCATGGATATGAATAAACCGGAGAGGATAAGGCTTGTATAACCGGCTTTCTTTACGAAGGCTATGCCTTGGAGGGAAGGTGCGACAACTGCCAGAATAACTATTTCACCGTAAGCGGAACTCCGGGTTATGCCATTAGTCAGGGTTTTCAAAGTTCCATGGCCTAGGATGGGGAAAAGTCTGTTTATATGAAAATTTTTAAATCCCAGGACCAATACCAGAAGGACACCAAAAAGCATGGGGAAAATGAGAAACCTGGCAAGCCGGGCTATACTCTCCAAACCAAGAAGACATAATGTCATGACCGCTACGACAAAAATACCAATAATAATGGAAGAAGGCGTTAGGAGGTATATATAATCCCTCATCACTTCTGTAAACTCTGTTATGGAAGAACTTGCTGCATAGAATAAGTAAAGGCATAAAAAGGCTGAACAAATAAAGCCTATGGGTTTGCCCAAGGTTTCGGAAAAGATAGCTGTTATATCCTGATCGGGGAAGCGCCTTAGAAGAAGATAAATAAAGGTAAAACCAAGGATAGCGGTGCTTGCCGATATAAGGGTCATGTACCAGATATTGTTTCCCACTAGGTCAGCCGCTAAACTGGGGCTGGTAAAAAACACTTTGAAAGAGATAGCGGTAGCTACTAGGGATACTGCCTCCTGCACCCCGAATTTTCCTTCTTCCATTGTCATTATTCACCCCTTCGTCCTTTCCAGCGGCGAACTATTCTGCCTGCGCTTCGTCTGTTTAAGGTGTTGATGGAATCTGTTCTAATAGTTGATATCCATAATGGAAGGCGGATAAAAGTTTCCAGGTTAGACTGGGTCTTAGGCGCAATAGGGACAAAAAAGGGCACCCCAAAAGACTTCATATGAACAGCAAAACCGGCCACAATTATTATCCCAAAAGTGATACCATAAAAGCCCATTAGAGCCCCCAATAGGATAAAAAGGAATCTGAGTACTCTCACGCCTATGGCTAAATGATGGTTTGGCATAGCAAAGTTTCCCAAGCCTGTTATAGCCACTATGATAACAAGGATGGGACTGACCAAATTTGCAGCTACCGCGGACTGCCCTAAGATGAGGGCTCCCACAATGCCCAGGGTTTGTCCTACCATTTCCGGAACCCTCACCCCGGCCTCTCTGATAAGCTCGAAGGAAACCTCCATTAAAAGGATTTCAAATATTACACCAAAGGGAACATTTTCCCGGGACTTTTCAATGGCCAGGATAAGCTCCGTAGGTATCGCCTCAGCATGATATTGGGTTATGGCCAGATAAATTCCCGGTAGAAACAGGGAAAGCATCAAAGCCATATAACGTATTGCTCTAACAAAGGTACCATATTGCCATCGTATAAAAAAATCATCCGGCGAATAAATTAGTTCGAAAAAGTTTGTAGGGACTATACTGGCATTAGGGGAACTTTCGTACAATATGGCTACCCTGCCGTCCATAATAAGGGGCGCTGTTCTATCCGGCCGCTCCGTCGATAGTATCTGAGGCAAAAGGGACAGATTATGATCCTCGATATACTGATTCAGTTCCCCGCCCCCCAAAATGTAATCAGTATCTATACTTTGAATCCTCCGCTTTGTTTCCTGGACAAGACCGGGGTTCACTATTCCTTTCATATACATGATGGCACATTTTAAATTATTGCTTCTTCCTATAGGAAGGGTCTCTGTAATGAGATCTTTGTTTTTTATTATCCTGCGTATAAGGGTAATATTGGTTGCAAGGCTCTCGCTAAAGGCCTCATGGGGACCGAATATGGTTCTTTCTGTCACTGGTTGTTCTACATTTCTCTTTTCAAATCCCTGGGTCTCTATTAAAAAACAGATATCCAGACCATCTACAAACAATGCTGTGACCCCTTCCAGAACCTTTTGGATAATTTCTGTGTAGCTGGTGCTCTTTTGGATATCATTTACAGATAATACGCTTTCCAAAATATGATCCGCTGAAGGTTCCTTGTTGGACTCAGTTCCCTGATCCGTTTGCATCAGGGGACTCAGAATAGATTCGTTGATAGTTACTTTATCTACCATCCCGTCAACATATAAGATAAATGCGTCTGTACTAGCACCCGCTTTTATATTGCGGATAACAATATCAGCATTTTCCGGCATATTAAAATCTTGCTGCATCCGTTGCAGGTTCTTGGAAAGATTCTTATTAACGGCATCACTTTTTTGAGTCTGGGAAGATCCCCGGGTCTGAGGGGAATTCTGGTTTTGGGAAGATCCTTGTGGGGTGTGCTGGGGTAAATCCTGTGGCAGATCCTTTGTGCGGGATGACTCCTGTTTCCGATCCTTATTCCACTTGCCCAAGCTCTTGGGGGATTTTTTAATCCCCGCCTTTTTATCTTCCGATTGATTACTTGTGTTATTTTGACTATCTTCAGTTGCTTCTTTAGAATCACCGGAACCTTCACCTGTAGAATCCCCAGCGGTAGAACTCCCTTGTGCAGGATCCCCGGGGATATTACCACTCTCGACAGGTATATTTAAATCAGCACCCTGAGGATTTTCTCCTGGGCTCTCATGCAGTTCGAATCGCCCCGTCTGGAGGGGCTCTTTATATGTTAAAAGATTTTTGATAAACTCTAAAAAAGCCATATTTATCACCTTAATTCATAGGATGCAAAAAATACATTGGTTTCGGAACAAAATCAGACCATCCAACTGATTTTGAAATGATAAGCCTTTTTTGCAACAAATATAATAGGCGTTAGCCCAAGAATATCCGGACATCTTGTAACAGCCATGCTACCTTCCAGTCGATGTGAAGCAAGGCATATCCAGATGCTTTACTCCAAGGATTCCTCTATGTTCTAGGTGGCGTAAAACATTATGTGTATTATTTCCCAAGAATGCGCTTTTTATGTTGTTTTGGATAGCGCGGGTAGATGATTTTATAGCCTTAAACATATATTGGCGGCTTAATGTGAATTTTCCAGATCTAAAAGAAAGGTTTTAATATCCAAACCCCCGCCGTAACCGACAAGGCTGCCATCTGCACCAACGACACGGTGGCAGGGTATTATAATAGATATGGGGTTTTTATTATTGGCAGATCCAACTGCCCTGTATGCTTTGTCTCTGCCAATGGAAATGGCAATATCCTTGTAACTGCGGGTTTCTCCATAGGGGATCTTCTGAAGGCTTGTCCAAACGTTTTTCATGAATTCCGTACCGGAGGGGTTTAAATCCAGATTAAATTCCCTACGGTGGCCATTAAAGTATTCCTGAAGCTGCCTATGGGTTTCAGCCAGAGCTGGGGTTTCCCCAAAACTATATCCCTGGGGGGGAGAGGCTCCCTCAAATAGAACATGGGTGATTTGATTATCCTTTTCAGCAATTAGTAACTTCCCTACGGGAGTATCATAATAAAAATAATTAGCCAATCAATTATCCTCCTTAATGACTATTTCCCAAAAGATATATCCAATAATAAAGCGTGAACATAGAGCCCACCGCCGCTATGATAATAATTTTATCAAAATGGGGGGAAAAGTACAATGCCCCCATTTTCCAAGCATAAAACCATACAAGCCACGAATATGCTCCAGTATCGGGTATAGAGACCATAGCCAAGGGGACTTGCTCTGAGAATATATATTATAAAAAACTTACCATTTCAAGATCAGTTATGTATCTGATGTTGTTCTGAAACAGGGGGTCTGAATTGAGGTCTGATATATGGTGAAGAAATCAGAGGCTTTAAAGGGGGTTTATTTAAACCCCGCCTTTATCCAAATTCTCATTGGCCAGGGCATAATGGAATTGGGGGACAATTTTAGGCTTATGGCAGTAATTGCGCTGATACTGCAATATACAGGGTCGGG